>JABSRG010000004.1 GCA_013215165.1 Opitutales bacterium
AGAAGCGAAACTTCGGTTCTTTTTTCGCTTTCTGATTTAGCTTCCATCTCTGTGTTTGAAGTTTGTCCGGAAGGAGGTCCATGTGCACTTTATGGGAGTCCAGATAGCTTCTGTCCGGTGTTCCGTAGTGGACCTCAGGGTCAAGCGGCTTCATTACATTTTGATCGTTGCATGTTTACAGTTGGATTCCTTCGCTCCGAGTGGATTAGACTCTTCCTTGCTACTATGAATCCATCCGACTTCCAATCGGTTAGGACAACCGACCGGATCTCTCAGGTTCCTCGACTTCTCTTTGCCTACGCGCTGTCTCCAGTCACCCCGGGGAGCCCAATGGTTGCACTCAGGTATCACTTCACCATTGGTTGCAGACTTCACCATATCCGGAAGGATGGTCACTCCCATTAAGCGTAACGAGGCCGAATCGAGTTCACTTTCGTTACGGCTCGCAGGTTCGGCTAAGCGGGCTTCGGCTTGGGGATTACTCCTTTCACCGCCGCTTCGCCTACATGATGGATACCTAGTTGTCATGATGATTTCGTTTCAGATCATTAGAGAAGTCAGGCTTGGCCTGACGCACCGGAAGACGCGAAATGAGCGCGGAATTGTTTTTTAAATCGTTGTCGTGATCGCTGTCGTTGTCGGTCTGTGACTTTGATCGGTTTGATGGTTTTGATTTTTGATCCGCTAATGGACGCGAATCCACGCGAATTTTTGGGTTGGTATGCTGGGCTCTGAGTATCTCAGGTGTGAAATCCATTACAGGTCATTTTAGTGCGATTGATGCCGAGCTGGGGCTCGGCGGTCCCGGGAAGACGAACGCTGAGGTCTTGGCCGCGGAAGACGCAGAAATGACGCGGAATCTTTTAAATCGTTGTCGTGTTCGTGATCGCTATCGTTGGCGGTCGGTAACTTAGATCGGTTTGATGGTTTTGATTTTTGATCCGCGAATGGACGCGAATGAACGCGAATTTTTATAACATGTTGTGCCGAGCTGGGGCTCGGCGGCTCCCGGGGGAGAAGGATTCTAGCTCAGGCAGCGGACGAAGGTGTCGCGGAGGACGTCGGGCTGGTCGTTGGGGCGGGCAAGGATGCCTTCGAAGGCGCGGGTAAATTCGAGCTGGAAGTTGATGAGTTTGCGGAGGGGGACGCGGTCGGCGGTAGCGGCGAGGCGTCCGGCGTACCAGGCGTTTTGTGAAAAATATTGAAGGGGCTTTTACGTGGTTCGCCGGGAAAGAGGTCGTTGAATTGGTGGCTGAAATCTATGTTATTGCGGGGCGTTTGGAGCGATCTGTGCCGAGCTGGGGCTCGGCGGTCCCAGGAGGACGAACGCTGGGTTTTGCCGCGGAAGACGCGAAATGAGCGCGGTGTTTTCCTTAAATCGATGTCATATTCGTTGTCGGTGTCGCGATACCGCTGATCACAGGCGCGATCACGCGGCAAGTGGTCAGTTCTGAGGGTTTACTGTTTTTTACCCGAAAATGTCAGTAGACTCGAATGAAGTTATAGACGACAGCTCTGGACCGATCTAAGTCGCCAGTCGCTGGTAGCGCATCACGTGCGCATTCAGTCGATTCGGATGTCGATGTTTGGCTTTGGTGATGGGGCTCTGGAGACCGGTGCTTGGTGGCCGCCGATTGGTATTTGCAATCGGTGGAT
Organism: Opitutales bacterium; assembly: GCA_013215165.1. Lineage (NCBI taxonomy): Bacteria > Pseudomonadati > Verrucomicrobiota > Opitutia > Opitutales > Opitutales bacterium. Next base: position 1,657 of record JABSRG010000004.1, read on the forward strand.
TTCGATGACGAAAACGACCACGATTTACGGTCGTTATTCTGATATAACAGCGTTGCAAGTATACTAGTCCACACTAGTCTATCTTTATGCAATACGATCAAAACGAACCAGCCACCTGGACTGTCGCCGAGGCCAAGGCGCGGCTTTCTGAGGTGATACGGTCTGCCAAGGCACAGGGGCCTCAAAAAATCGGCCTGAAGGAACCGTGTTATATCATCTCCGCAGAAGAATTTGCGAAATTGAGGCAACCGGAAGTGCCCTTAGGACAATGGCTGGTAGAAAACCTTGCGAACGTTGGCGAGATCGAGCTGCCCAGCCGGGAGGGGCATCACCGCGAAAAACCATTTTGGGCAGACTGGACTGAGGAGGATTGGGGTGAGATCAAAGACTAGCTGCTTGTTTGATACGAACTTACTTTCAGAACTTACACTGCCCAGGCCCAATCCTAGTGTCGTGCGCTTCATGATGCAGGCAGGAGATGCCTACATATCGGTCATTTCTATTCACGAGATGACATTTGGCTTGGGCTTGATGGAAAGGAATTCAAAAAGAGCCCGTCACTTAAAGGCGAAAATCGATGAGCTCATGCAGGCTTATACATCCAGCACTCTCAGCGTATCGCATGAATGCGCCCGCATCGCAGCCGATTTAAGGATATCCGCTCAAAATGCTGGCCGAGCTTTATCCTTTGGAGACGCCGTCATCGCCGCCACTGCCCTAGAGCATCACCTCCAGCTCGCCACTCGGAACACTAAGGATTTTGAGTTCCTAGCGATTGATTGCGTGAATCCCTGGCAGGAGGACTAATATGGCTGCCCTCTCCCCAAGCCGCTGGCTGCATGACAAACGACTGATCGCCGAGCATCCGGTGATCATCGGCGTCGATGAAGTCGGACGTGGCTGTTTGGCTGGCCCGGTGGTCGCCGGGGCTGTCGAGCTGAATCGGGCATTTTTTCAAAGCCGCATGCGTCGCGCCGCAGCTCTGGAATTTCGCGACAGTAAACAACTCACAGCTAAACGTCGCGAGGCCCTACACAAAACCATTGAAGACTGGTGCAGCGAAGGCTCCATACGCCTGGCTATCGCATCGGCCAGTGTCGAAGAAATAGACCGGCTCAACATTCTAGGCGCCAACACGCTAGCAATGCGGCGCGCCCTCAGTGAATTGTTAGGCGAATCCGTCGGCCCAACACGCATCCTCGTCGATGGGCGGCCGGTGAAGCACCTCGGATACGATCATCGCGCCATTGTAAAGGGTGACGACACGAGCCTCGCTATTGCTATCGCATCGGTAGCAGCGAAAGTGTTTCGGGACCGTCTCATGGCTGAGCTTGCCACATCATTTCCTCATTACGGCTTCGAAGAAAACGCGGGGTATGGCACAGCCAAACACCGTGAAGGCCTCAAACGGCATGGCCCTTGCAAACACCATCGTTATCTATTTATACAGAAAATATGTGGCTCAGAGCCCGCTTACAGGCAAAACGAGTTTAGCCTCTCCACCGAATAGTCCACACCATGAACGTCCCCATCCAACTTGGAGTAAATATCGACCACAGCGCCACCGTCCGTCAGGCACGCTATCGCGAATTTGAGAAAGACTGTGGCAGCAATATCGAGCCCGATCCTGTCGACGTCGCACTCTGTGCGGAAAAGGCCGGCGCTGACGGCATCACCCTCCATCCGCGCGAGGACCAACGCCACATCCAACTTTCCGATGTGCGCCGCATGCGTGAAGCGATTGGCACCCGCATGAACCTGGAGATGGCCTGTACCGATGAGATGGTAGACTTTGCTCTGGAAATCATGCCGGAGTGCGTGCTGCTCGTGCCAGAAAAACGCGAAGAAGTGACGACTGAAGGTGGCCTGGACGTAGCAAGCCAAGTGGATCGCGTAAAGGCCGCCACGCAGCGACTCCAGGAAGTGGGAATCGAAGTGAGCCTATTCATCGACTCAGATGATCGATCGATCAATGCCTCCGCAGAAATCGGAGCCGATATGGTCGAGCTGCATACAGGCGCTTACGCGAATCTCTTCTACGAGAAAAAGACCCGCAAAGAAGAGCTAGAGAAGCTCATCGCTGGCTCAGAGCTAGCACATGAACATGGTATTTTAGTCAACGCGGGCCACGGCATTAATTACACCAATGTCACCGACCTCGTAACTCAGGTGCCACATCTCTACGAGCTCAACATTGGCCACGCTATCATCTCTCGCGCCATCTTTACCGGCATCGACTCTGCGGTCCGCGAAATGCGAGCCAAGATGCATTGCGCGTTTCGTTAAGCATTGGCTGATGGCTCAGTGACATCCAATAGGTCCAGTCCCTTACATCCGATCCTCACTTGTTCTGCAGCAAAGGCGTTTGAGGACGCTTTTTTTGGAGACGACCTTGCACGAGCTGAAAGTGCCATGCGCCGCGCTGGTATGACCGTAGGACGTGCAATATTGGCGGATCTTCCAAAGAGCTTTTTCGAGCACCCTTTCCCCACACACCTGATTGTTCTTTGCGGCAAGGGAAACAATACCGGCGATGCCCTCTATGCCGCCTATGCTATCGCTCTAGAACAAAATGTTGAGGTAACACTTCTTCTGTGTGCAGATCGCGACGCGTGGAGTCCGTCGATCCAGCGCGCAGCGGATACTCTGGCATCCGAAGCACCGTGCACATTCATGAGCGCGTCAGATTTCGCCCAGCCCACACGTCATACTGAGGCCATCGAAATCGTGATTGATGGCATCGTCGGCATGCAATTTCGCCCTCCTTTAAGGGAGCCTGTTAGATCCCTGATACACAAGGTGAATCAACTCGATGGGATCCATGCACGCATCGCCATCGATATGCCCAGCGGAATAAATGCTAACGATGCAGACGCTACCTTCCGCGCTGACTTCACGTATGCTACAGGCATCCTGAAAACAGAACTCATCGAGAGCGCTCCAGAGATTACTGGGCGTATACGCTACGTCGATATCGGCTTCTTTGACGACGCGCCCGCAGATAGCATACATCGCGTCTATAGCCATCCCGCAAAGCCCGCCCCGCTGCGACCCGCTGCTTGCGATAAACGCACCTTTGGCCATTTGCTTCTCATTGCAGGATCGCGGTCGATGCCGGGAGCCTTACTCATGGCGGCAAAAGCGGCTATCCGTTCGGGAGTCGGCTTGCTGACAATCGGAGCACCTGAATCTATTTGTGCACAGCTCCAAGGGATAATCCCTGAAGCTATGTGGCTCCCTTGGCCGGAAAACGATTCGGGCGGACTCTCACTCGAAGGGACTACTCTGATCGAGGCCCACAAATCACGCTATAACGCTATGGCGCTCGGACCAGGAATGGGTAGCGCCCCCGAAACTAAAATCTTGATCAGCACACTCATTCTTGGATGGGACAAACCGCTCCTCCTTGATGCCGATGCGCTCTTTCCAGGAGCAGTTGAGGCAGTTCAACAATCCATTGAAAAACGATCAGCAACTGTCCTTACACCCCACGCCGGAGAACTGGCACGGATCGCTCATAACCGGACACCGACCCGACTAGCTGAAGACATACATGGCTTTGTGATTGAAAAAGGCCCCAGGTCCTGGGTGCACGACGCTGGGACTTCAGTACTCGTCCCTCACGGTGGCCCGGTTCTCGCACGCGGTGGCTCAGGCGATATCCTTGCCGGTCTCGTTGCTGGATTCATAGCTGCCACAGCGAATAAAATTGGAATTGAAACCGTCTGCGCTGCCGCTGCCCACCATGGCCTCGCAGCAGATCGTCTATGCCACCATTCAGGGGAGCAATTCGTTCAGACTACTGATATATTAGTGCATCTAGAGAGTTGACGTGATGCATACAAATTTCGATATTCGTATGCATGAGAACCACGTTAAACATTGATGATGCACTGCTGAAGCGGGCAATGGAACTGACTGGTGAAAGCCAGAAGACGGCCGTGGTCAATATGGCTTTAAAAGCCTTGATCTCTCAAGTTGCGGCTAGAAAACTCATGCAGATTGGTGGCTCACAAACGAATTTCGAGACGGCACCGAGGCATCAAAGAGTCGCTGAAAGTCAGGCTAAATACTATGTCTCAGATAATTCCTGATACGTGCATCTGGGTCGACTTCATCCATCAAAATGATACGCATCTAAATGAGCTTTTACTCGCTGATCGAGTGATAGTGATGGACTCAATTGTCGGAGAACTCGCCGTTGGAAATCTAAGTCAAAGAGATAAAACCCTAGAGTTTTTACATGAACTCGACCACATCGATGAGCCTAGCTTTCACTCAACGCTCGCTTTCATAGAAGACAACCAGCTCTTCGGAATCGGACTGAGCTGGGTTGATACAATTGTGCTTCATGCGGCCCAAATGGCTGGCGTCGCGCTGTGGACGCGTGATAAGCGAGTCGCATCGGTCGCGAAGGCTCTCGGCTTTGCGCATGATCTGAGTTAAATCGGTGGATGGCATTTCGACAAATCCCGATGGCGGCGACGAAGCGCCGCTCTCCAGAACTTCCGGGTTGAAGGAGCACGTTCTGGCGTTACCCCTTGCTCAGCATGATTGAATTCACCCCTCCCGAGAAGACCTACGACGGCTACCTGTTTGACTGCGACGGGACGCTGGCGGATACCATGCCGCTTTATTACGAGGCGTGGAAGGAGGCGATCGGCATTTTGGCACCCGAGGTCGATTACTCGCCCCAGTTTTTCTATAGTATGGGCGGATTGAGCGTCGCCGACACGGTTCACAACATCAACCGCCTGTGGGGAACTTCAGTCGAAATCGCAGCAGCGGATGAGCTTAAGGAAGCTGCTGTCGCACGTTTATTCACCGACGTCCAACCTATAAAACCTCTGGTTGATTATGCTCACGCTTGTTTAGATGCCGGTCATCCCGTCGCCGTCGTGTCGGGAAGCCCACGCTCTGAGGTGGAAAAGACGCTACACTCTATCGGTTTGTTAGACCGCATCCCTATACGTGTTTGTCAGGGAGAAGTGGCTCGCGGCAAACCAGCACCGGACCCCTTTCTGCGGGGAGCCGAACTCCTGGGTGTAGAACCTACAAAATGTCTTGTTCTGGAAGACTCAGATCTCGGCGTTCAGTCGGCTATCGATGCTGGGATGGATTGGATAAAAATACCGAATACGATGGGTATCTAACTTTTACTCTCGGGTCGGCGATGAGACTACCGTTTGCAGAGTGCACAGAAAGCTGCCAGAGCATGTTCGCGTGCCTTTTATGGGTGAAGCCTTCGGCGATTCACATTCACTCGTCGCAAAGACTGCCCATCATTTGTACCGCCTCGCTTCGAGCTTCCCTTCCTGAATGTGGTAAAGCGTGTATTGCGTGGGAATCGATGGAGAGGGATTTACTCAGACTCAGTCAGGTTGATTTCCATGCCGAGCAGTCTCTAAAAGCCAAAGAACTTCACCGAGAATCTTTCAGCATCGATCAAATGGTGAGGCGCACTTTCGATGTATATAGCCTGAGTATGTCTGGCTCGCTATGATCTTCCATTTCGAACTCCCTCAGCCTAAACGAGTAGGCGGCCTCGAACAGGCTGTATACGACATCGTATCGGCACTGAATGACTTTACACATCAGACACACGCACGCGTAGGCGAATATACTCCAAATAGTCTGCGCGGCGTGCAAGCCGTGCACTTCCACGGCATCTGGGACATGGCCCATATGAGTGTAGCAAAACGATGCAGAGAACTAAACATACCCTACATCGTCAGCCCTCATGGTATGTTGGAGCCGTGGCCACTGAGACATAAGCCCTTGAGAAAATGGGTCCACAGAGCACTGTTTACCAATCGCTATCTACGCGGGGCTCAATTTATTCTGGCAACCAGTGACATGGAAGCCGAACAGCTCAAGCGCTTATTTCCGGACCAGACCATTCACAATCTACCCTTGGGGATTGATAAGGTCCCGCCTATCGAACACCCAGAAGCACGGCGAAACACTGGAGTTAAGCCAGATCGTTTCCTCATTTTGTTCCTCTCCAGGATCGATGCTAAAAAAAACTTGGATGGTTTGCTCCACGCGCTGCTTAGGCTGGATACATCGACCGCCAAGAAAATCTCACTCGCGGTCATCGGCAAGGGCGAAGGGCGCTACTATCAAGAATGCATTAATCTTGGTAAACAATGCCGTGAGCGCGGCATCGAAATACAGTGGCTCGGCCCAATGTGGGGTAATGAGAAATGGTACTGGCTTTCTGGCTCAGACCTATGTGCTCTCCCATCGCTCTCGGAAAACTTTGGCTATGTATACCTCGAAAGTCTAGCTGTAGGCACCCCTATTCTTTGTACGCCGCACACACCCTGGGGGAGGATCAATGACCCAGAGAGTAGGGTTGTGTGTCAGACCGATGTAGATGCTATTGTAACAGGGCTCAAAAGCGGAATTGAGCGTTTTTCTCAATTCAAGAATCGCTCAAAAGTCCGAGAGAACACTCATCGGGAATACCATTGGGAAGCTCTGGCTCGACGCTATGCTCCGCTCTATCCATCGCCCCCTGAGGACACCTTCACACATGCCCCGTTTTGACCCCATCGCTCATCGCTCCCTCAAGAACGATACAGACTCTATCTATATTCATGCGGAGAGCTGCTTGGGGCTGCGCCAAAACATTGCTGCGCCCTGTTCCACAGTTTTGTTATAATGTGCGCAATCAGATGCTTTGTCCCTTTGGAGCCCAGACCGGAAGGGCAGTGCGCATTTATCCTTCAGCGGATCTCAGAGAGTAAAGACTCGAAGCCTTCGCTTAAAATTTGCTTCACGCGCACAGGATCCGGTGATTCGCCATCCATCTCAACCGCCATAGAAGTGACGGTGCCATCCGTGATACCGCAGGGGACGATGCCCTCAAAGTGGTGTAGATTAGGATCAAGGTTTAGAGAGAATCCGTGGTAAGTTATCCATTTACTCGATGCTAGCCCAATCGCAGCGATCTTCCGTTCCCCGAGCCAAATGCCCGTTTTTCCAGGTCGCCGCGTACCGGCCAGTCCGTAATGAGCTATTGAGCGAATGACGTAATCTTCGACCCCTCGCAAAACCCGGTGGAGATCTCGGGATTGCTGAACGTCGGCGATCACGTATCCCACGATCTGACCTGGGCCATGGTACGTCACATCTCCACCACGATTGGACTTCACCAAATCCACTGCTTCCTGGGCGCGCCGAGTCTGATCCCAAAGCACATGACGCTCGGCTCCCGTACGTGCGCCGATCGTAAATACCGCTGGATGCTCTAAAAGCGCTAAGGTATCTTCACGCTCCCCCGCCTTACGCTGTGCGACGTAGTGTTTCTGGCGCTCCAGGGCTTCCTCATAATCGATCACGCCCCAGTCCTCAACGAGACTAGACTCAGTCCGAGCAAGCGTAATCACTGGAGAGGTATCACTCATTTCAAGGCACAAAAAAGTGCGATCCCCGCAGAGATCGCACTGAATTAAATCGTTACTCCGCGCTTAGTTATAAGCGGCCTGAACACCCTTGATGTTCTTCTTTGCAACCCAAGGCATGAGACTGCGCAGGTGAGATCCTGTCTCTTCGATCTGATGTTTTTCACCTTCTTCAAGCAGGCGATTGTAATTGGGCAATCCGGCTTTGTATTCCTTAACCCAATTTTCAGTGAACTTGCCTGACTGGATGTCTTTGAGCACGGCGCGCATGTTTTCTTTCACATCTTCTGTGATGACACGCGGGCCACTTATGATGTCACCATATTTAGCAGTCTCAGAGATGGAGAAACGCATTCCAGAAACGCCCGACTCGACCATGAGGTCGACGATAAGCTTGAGCTCATGGAGACATTCGAAATAAGCCATTTCTGGTTGGTAGCCAGCCTCGACGAGCACTTCAAAACCAGCCGTAACGAGCGCGGAAGCGCCACCACAGAGAACAGCTTGCTCGCCGAATAGATCGGTTTCGGTCTCTTCCTTGAAATTCGTCTTGATCACGCCTGCACGCGCGCCCCCGATGCCGCCAGCCCATGCCAGTGCGATTGCCTTGGCGTCACCCGTTGCATCGTTATGGATGGCAATGAGTGATGGAACGCCCTTGCCTTCGACATACTGAGAACGCACCACGTGGCCCGGACCTTTAGGTGCAACCATGATCACATTTACATCGCTACTTGGCTTGATGAGGCCGTAATGAATCGCGAGTCCGTGTGTAAAAATGAGGGTCTTGCCAGCAGTGAGGTTGGCCTCCACATCTTGCTCGTAGACATCTGCCTGACGCATATCGGGGACAGCGATCATGATGACATCAGCAGCTTTGACGGCATCGGCTGTATGCATGACCACGAAACCCTGCTCCTCAGCCACAGTGCGGGACTTACTCCCGGAGTAAAGGCCGATGATTACGTCGTAACCGGAATCCTTGAGATTGCGCGCATGCGCATGGCCCTGAGAGCCATAACCAATGACAGCAAGCTTCTTTCCTTCGAAAGCGCTCATGTCTACGTCTTTTTCAGTATATACAGTAGCAGGCATTCTTATGCTTGTTTGGGTTTTATAATAGAAAGAAATTGTTTATTCGAGCTCAGCGGCCACGGCTGAGTGCGACATTTCCAGTGCGGGCCATCTCTTCGATACCAAATGGAATTACCATGTCCAAAAATGCACGGATCTTGTTAGCATTCCCAGTGACTTCGGAAATCACCGTGTCTGGGGCCACATCGATGATTTTGGCGCGGAAAATATCGCAGATCTGAACAAATTCAGCGCGTTTCTCGGAGCCGCAGTTTACCTTGAGCATAATCAGCTCGCGAGCAACGGACTCATCGCCACGAAAATGTTTTACTTCGATAACATTTACCAAGCGTTCGAGCTGCTTGAGCGCTTGGTCGAGCTCTTGCTCGTCGCCGATGATCGTAGCAGTGATACGCGATAAGCCGTCTTTTGTCGGACCCACGTTCAGCGTTTCGATATTGAATCCACGGCCGCTGAACATGCCGGCTATCCTAGCCAGCACGCCAAACCGGTTTTCGACTAAGACTGATATCGTGTAGCGCATCGGGCAGGCTTTTCCTAAATCCGTTTAAAATGGTGGGTGCTACAGGATTCGAACCTGTGACCTCCTGGGTGTAAACCAGGCGCTCTAACCAACTGAGCTAAGCACCCCTGGGATCAGGGAAAGCCTTCGAAGATGATCGGTGCACCTTTCAGATCAAGAATATATTTTGAAAAACGAGTAACCGGGCAGTTACGAGATCAACGCGGAACTGATCGAAACTTAGATAACGAGACCAATCTGGTCGCGATATATCTGTCATCTGACTCAGGTTTTGATTCGCTACTCGGCAATCGCTCCCGCGATCACGCTACAAGAACTGAATGCGTCCCGTATTTTTGATCACATTATAGCCGCTTTTTCCCGACGATAAATATTGCCATGCCGCGTTATTACACCCTGATGCGTGGGGCATGAAATTGAGGCGCCCTTTCGCTGTCATCTTCGGAATTTTTATCGTATTTACTATCCTTTTAGTCGCTGGAGGGCTCTGGGTTCGTGGCACGCTACGCGGATCACTCGCTCAGTTAGAAGGAGAAAGCGTTTTGCCTGGTTTACGAGGTCGTGTGTTAATCCAACGCGATGCACTGGGTATTCCCACAATTTCAGCATTCAACAAACTAGATCAGGCTCGCGCGATCGGGTTTTTACATGGGCAAGAGCGGTTTTTCCAAATGGATCTACTTCGGCGCGTCGCAGCAGGTGAACTGGCCGAAATCATTCCGGCAGCGCTCGAAGTCGATAAGGAGCACCGCATTCATCAGTTCCGCAGACGTGCACTCATCAGTTTCGAACAACTCGATACTGTAGAAATCCTCATCCTAGAGGCCTATGCCGAAGGCGTGAACGCTGGGGTCGACCAGTTGAATGCTAAACCCTTTGAGTATTTCCTGCTCGGTGGAGAGCCGACTCCTTGGACACCAGTTGACAGCCTGCTCGTCGCACAAGCCATGACGCTGGACCTCATGGATTCCAAGGTAATTGCAGATCGCTATCGTGGACTCCTGCACCGTCATCTCAGTCCGGAAGTTTTTGATTTTTTCTATCACAACGGTTCCCGATGGGAGGCCACACAGGATGGTTCGAATAAACCCATATTAGCCATTCCTAGTGCGACGGAATTCGAGTCCATCACAAAGGATTGGCCAGCAGCCCCAGCCTCTCCTATGTGGGCTCGTCAACCGTCGAAGGAGGCTTCTCGATATTTTCCTGAAACTGGCCCTAACAACGGAAGTAACAGTTGGGCTATTGCGGGACATCGTAACGGCAATGGAGACGCTGCCTGGGTCGCTAACGACATGCACCTAAGCATCCGCATTCCACATATTTGGTATCGAGCAGCATTTCAGACTCAATCGGATAGCGGCGAAGCAATTTTGGTCGCCGGAGCCACCCTACCCGGAACGCCTTCGGTGATCGTTGGAAGCAATGGCTCCGTCGCCTGGGGCTTAACAAATAGCAATGCTGATACCGGCGATGCAGTTATTATCGAGATCGATCCCGCAAACCCGAACAACTATCTCACTGCACAGGGCTCCATGCCGTTTACACAGGAAACCGAACAGATACAGATCGGTGCGGATTCCCTCGAAGCACTTAACTTCCGTAGCACGATCTTTGGACCGATTGTGGGCGAGGATGATTTGGAAAGACCCATTGCGGCACAGTGGACCGCTCATTTTGAGAACGCCGTAAACTTTCAGATCGATTCACTGGCTCAAGCAAGTTCTGTTGCCGAGGCCCTCCAAATTGCCCAAAGTGCAGGGACACCTTCACTCAATTTCATTGCGGGTGATCGGGCCGGAAATATCGGTTGGACACTCATGGGCAGAGTCCCGGAGCGAAGGGGCAGTTATAATGGGTTTCTTCCGATTCTCTCCAGTGCACCGGATGCACTATGGGTGGGGCCAATAGACACGAGCTCATATCCGACCCTTGAAGACCCAGACCATGGGATTTTGATCACTGCAAACGCGCGCATCGTAGGAGGCGAGGCCCTGCAAACCGTCGGAGACGGTGGCTATGCAATGCCAGCTCGGCAATTTCAGATCCATGACCGGTTGCATCGTTCAGAGTCAATCGGGATAGATGAAAATGCGGCTGCAATTATGGACTCGCGAGTGTTTGCGATGAATCCCTGGAGAGACATTTTGGTCGAATTCCTAGAGCAGATGCCGGACATATCTCCGAACGAGGCAACAATTCTAGACATAGCCAAAAAGTGGGACGGCTCAGCAGACGCCTCCTCTGCCGCTTATCGAGTGATTCGAGAATTTCGGGGCGGCATTATGGATCGGATGCACAACCGCATCTTGGGCACCATACTCGAAAAAGACTCCAGCCTTTCTGGCCTGCGTGGATTCAACGATGCCCGCATCCCCATCGAAGAAGCCTATCTTTTGGTCGCCGAAGAGAAACCTGCATACTTAACAGACCCCTATTTTGGAGATTGGGAGTCGGAGTTCCAATATGTTCTGGACAGTGTGATCACCCACGCGACAAGTAACGGCGAGTCGCTGGAAGGCTATACCTGGGGAAAAGCCAATGTCTTCCATATGCAACATCCTATCTCTTCGGCAGTCCCGGCACTATCTCCATTTCTAGATTTCGAGCCTGTGAGCATCTCAAGCGACCGCTTCGCTCCGAATGCCTTATTTGGCAACCATGGACCATCCCAGCGTATGATTATTGAAGTAGGAAAAGAGTCAGAAGCACGGTTCACCATGCCGGGGGGACAATCAGGCCACCCCCTCTCTCCTTTCTACCGATCAGGACATGTCCAATGGCTTCAAGGAGTGGACAGTCCACTTTTGCCAGGAGAAGAGGTTTATCGACTCGTAATAAATCCAGAATAATCGTTCCTTATTTTTGGAACAATTTTGGGAGAATCGGGTTATCTTCCTCAAAACCCTAAGAGTGAAACCGATATTTTAAAATATTTTGCATCAGACTCTTTGACTTTGCTAAAAAACGTTATTTTTTCATCAAAGGTACACCAAACAACACCGATCTACTTCCATGAGCACTCTCGATTACGACCAACAAGAAAACTCAGCAACCGAGCTTCCCTCCGAATCTCGTGTCCGTCGCTCTCGGGTCCTCGAGGATGCGGCCAAACCTTCTCTCGGTGAGCGTAATCCGCTTCAATTTTATCTCCAAGAGATTGGAAAGACCCCTCTCTTGAAGCCTGACGAAGAAGTTAATCTCGCAAACCGCATCAAGAAGGGCGACATGAAAGCCCGCAACCACATGATCCAGGCAAATCTGCGCTTGGTGGTAAAGATTGCTGGTGACTACAGCAATTTCGGACTCCCGCTCAATGACCTCATCAGTGAGGGAAATCTGGGGCTGGTAAAAGCAGTAGAACGCTTCGACCCCGATAAAGGAGGTAAACTGAGCACTTATGCAGCATGGTGGATTAAGCAATCGATCAAGCGCGCACTCGCGAACCAGGGTAAAACTATCCGCTTGCCCGTGCACCTTGTCGACAAGATTGCCAAGATGCGCCGAATCATCACCGAGCTGACTGAGGAATTTGGACGCGAGCCTACCGATGAGGAAGTCGGTCGCGAGATGGGCCTACCAGTCCACAAAGTTTCTCACCTAAAGACCGTTTCCGTGCGTCCAGCATCACTCGACGCTCCTATCGGCAAAGAGGAAGATACGAGCTTTGGAGAAATAGTCGGCGACGAGAATGCTATTTCTCCTTTCGAAAACCTTCGTGCAAATTCGCTTTCAGAGGATGTGACCGAAATGCTTGACCGCCTGGAAACCCGCGAGTCAGCCATCATAAAAATGCGCTTCGGCCTAGAAGGCGATCGGCCACTCACACTCGAGGAAGTCGGCCAACATTTCGACATCACACGCGAACGCGTCCGCCAGCTACAAAACATTGCCATCAAAAAAATGCGCAATGCCATGACGGAAAAAGAGCGCCAGCGCTCGGTCGATGAAGTTCGCGAAGAAAATATCAAACGCGGTAAGATGCGCGTCATTCGTGACTTTATTGCAGGTCAAGAAGACTAGATAAATCTACTTGCACAAACTTTTGGGCAGAGCCCGTGGCTGATTTATTTAGTCGCGGGTTTTTTCATGCAATCCCCATGAGTAACTGATGCAGTAAAGACCGCACGCTCATCTCTACTGGCGACGATACAGGCGCAGTTCCTCTTCTCCAACACGTTCTTCGAAAGCGACTCCTGGCAGCCATTTTTCGAGGAGCTCAAAATGCTCATCGAAGCACGCATCTAATTGAGCATCACTGCTGAAATAGGGTGGTCCTTCTTCAAGATCGGGATAATCGTTTTTGAAGAAAATGCCCAAAAATAATCCGCCTACTCTGATGGCTTTCGCAGCAGCCTCAGCATAAGCCTGACGCTGCGAGGGATTAATAGCGCAATAGAGCGTGTGCTCAACGAGGACGTTGAATCCCCCCGTCCAAGCCGCACCAAGAAAATCAATTTGTTGGAAATCTAAATTTTGCGGATTTTCGTATTCTTGTGCGCGGCATAATGCTTCCGCTGAAATATCCACCGCGAGCACTGTCGCCCTCGGAGAACGGCAGGCAACGTAACGGGCATCATGGCCCAAACCGCATCCTGGCACCAGTATTTTGCCTGAAAACTCTAATCCGTTTTCCAGCGCTTCGACCAGAGGAGGCGCCACATGCCCCTTGTCCCATGGAGTATCATTTTGCAGATAACGTCGGTTCCAATCGGTCATCGTAATGGGCACAAAAAGACCCGCTTCATTAGTTAGAAGCGGGTCTCAGAAATCTTGGGGAATTAAGCGCCTTAAACGAGAGACTTCAGACCGGAGCCAGCCTTGAACTTAACAGCCTTAGAAGCCTTGATCTGGATCTTCTCGCCAGTTTGTGGGTTAACGCCAGAACGCGCTGCGCGCTCGACGACTTCAAAAGTACCGAAACCAATCAGCTGAACACTGCCGTCCCTTGTGATTCCAGCCTTGATGCCATCAAGAACAGATTCAACTGCACGCTCGGCAGCGGCTTTGGATGCGTCATCACCCAGGAGAGATTGTACTTCGGTTACGAGATCACCTTTATTCATAGAATAGATTTTGAGGTAGTTAGTTAATTCAATTGAGTTCGTTGCAACCAATCGGCCGCAGATCGACGAGCGTCAACTGAATTTCGGGCTCCAATCCTACTTTTTATGGGCATTGAGGGATTTTTAACTGTTTTCGCCCGAAAAAGCTCTAACGCGCCATCAACGGACTAATCGCTGCCAGGTTCGAAATTTTCCGATCCAAGCTTGTCCCCGATATCGGCTAACAGCATTTTCTTCTAACATGGCTCATGTAAACGACGTCCATATTGTCTCAACCGATCCCCTTCTCGAACCTGCACAGCTTCGTGAGAAGATTCCCACGACGGAGAAGGAGAAAGCATTTATCCACAAATCACGCGAGACGATTCACAACATTATATTTGGCGACGACCCGCGTGAACTCGTCGTGATTGGCCCGTGCTCGATCCATGATCCAGAAGCAGGCTACGATTATGCACGCCGTCTGAAAGCGCTCGCGGATGAGTGTTCAGACCAGATCTATGTGGTCATGCGGGTTTATTTTGAAAAACCCAGGACAACCGTTGGCTGGAAGGGTCTGATCATGGATCCCCACCTCGACGGTAGCTGCGATTTGAACCAAGGTCTCGGCTTGGCGCGGGAGGTTTTGAAATCAGTCATCGAAATCGGACTACCAACCGCAACCGAGCTTCTGGATCCAATCACTCCGCAATACATTGCCGATCTAATCAGCTGGTCTGCTATCGGTGCCCGGACCACCGAGTCTCAAACTCATCGCCAAATGGCCTCGGGCTTGTCGATGCCAGTCGGATTTAAGAACTCCACCGAGGGCAACATCACACCGGCGATTAATGCCATTAATGCAGCCAGTAAAGAGCAGACTTTTCTAGGGGTCGATTTAGCGGGCAGAGCAGCAGCAGTCACCACGAAGGGTAATCCTGACTGCCACCTCATCCTAAGGGGGGGGAGTAGCGGTCCGAACTACTCAGCCAAGTATGTCAAAGACTCAGCGGCTAAATTAGCCCAAGCTGGGCTGATACCGGCCATCATGGTGGATGCCTCCCATGCGAATTCATCAAAAGATCCGTCCCGCCAACCAGTTGTAATCGAAGACGTCTGCAAACAAATCGCTAACGGTGAGGAATCCATCATTGGCATTATGGTCGAGAGTAATATCCACGCAGGCAATCAGGCATTTCCGCAGCCTAAAGAAGACCTCAAATATGGTGTGTCCATTACCGACGGCTGCATTGACTGGGAAACGACAGAGACGATGTTGCGAGACTTTCACCAAACCTTGAAACAAAGGAATACAGCAGTCAGTTAGTCTTTACCTAGGGGCGAGTCTTCACTGGCACGTCTTTTTTTAACAACCACGCATCGACATCTGATCTATGAAAGCACCCATCCGCATTGCAATTACGGGCGCCGCCGGCCAGATCGGCTACGCTCTCCTGTTCCGCCTCGCCTCAGGTGAAGTTTTCGGGAAAGACCAACCCATAGCGCTCAATTTAATCGAAATCCCGCCGGCGCTCGATGCCCTTAAAGGTGTCGCCATGGAGCTGGATGATTGTGCCTTCCCCTTGCTCGCTGAAATTGTGACCACAATAGATCTCGATGAAGGCTTCAAAGATGCGGACTGGGCTCTGCTCGTCGGAAGTGTCCCACGGAAAAAGGGTATGGAGCGTTCAGACCTCTTGGGCATCAACGGCAAAATTTTCACCGGACAGGGCGAAGCCATCGCACGCTCGGCAAAACCGACTGTCAAGACCCTGGTTGTGGGCAATCCCTGCAATACCAATGCATATATCGCGATGAAAAATGCTGTGGGCATCCCAAACACGCAGTTCTTCGCCATGACACGCCTCGATGAGAACCGCGCTAAAACTCAGCTCGCTCAAAAAGCGGGCGTTCCTGTAGCGTCTGTCAATCGCCTGTGCATTTGGGGCAACCACTCTGCTACTCAATATCCAGACTTCTATAACGCCCACATTAATGGAAGTCCTGCCGCGGAGGTCATTGCTGATGAGGCCTGGCTCAAAGAAACCTTCATCCCGACGGTCCAGAAACGCGGGGCGGCAATCATAGAAGCCCGTGGGGCCTCGAGCGCCGCCTCAGCCGCGAACGCTGCTCTCGACACCGTAAAATCGCTCGTGACGCCCACTCCGGAAGGCGATTGGCACGGTGTCGCTGTCATCTCCGACGGCAGCTATGGCACGGAAGCTGGCCTAATTATTTCACTGCCTATACGCACACATGCCGATCTGAGCTGGAGTGTCGTTGAAGGCCTAGAGATCAATGACTACAGCCGGGGAAAAATCGATGCTAGTGTGGCCGAATTAAAGGATGAAGCTCAGATGGTTGCTCATCTGATCCAGAACTAGGCAACGACAAATTTCAGCCGCGACCAACGGTCACGATAATTTATTTCAAGCCAACCCAGTGTCCCACCAGGTTACGGCTTCCCGCGATACGTGGTGGAGCCAGGAATAGAAGTAAATGCTCATTTTCGCTCCGACGAAAATCATCAGAAAAGACCCAACGATAACCCGATTTCTGAAAGAAAAACTGAAACCCTACGCGACCGCGCAAACCGATGGGAGTGCCGGTGCTCAACCCAGGCTTTAGACTAATTTCGATGTCTTCTAGGGCGCGCTGCTCGATCGTACCGAGGAGATTTGCCCGGGTGGCATTATAGATGAAGAGCTTCCCGGAACTCAAATTTAGCGAGTCTAGGTTCAGATTGAAGAGTATCGCAGGTATGCGTTCGTCAGCGCCACGTCGGTTGCGCGAAACAATCACTACCAACTGCTCACGGGCATCCAAGAGTTGCTGCGCTGGATAGGTGTCTCTCGCCCCCTGACCGTCTGCTGAATTGGATAAGTATAGCCTATCTGGGCCAAAATAACTGAATACTGGCGAAGCTCCCGAAGTGCGCACGGGCACAGGGAGCCATTCAATAGAAAAGTCTCCGGCCTCAATCGCATTGGGTTTGTATTGCGCCATCCACAAAGGCTCCACACCCCCAAGACAGGCCAAACGAATCTGTGTTTCCACCGGGATATGGGCTGCTTCCTGACCTATCGCCGAGACCCCGCTGAGCAAAAATAGCACCGAGATCTTTATAGCTCTGATTCGTTTAACCATCGAAAAGAAACCATCTCAAATTTACGCTGATCCGTCATACCCGTGCCTCCGATATCGACCACATCTGGCAGGCGCTGGATCACCGCTTCGCACCAAGCTTCGGTATAACCATCGCTATCGAATTGACTTTCTGAGCGCCCATAAGCCCGGACTCTGAATGTATCGCCACGCACACTGAGAATCGGTGCCAATACAGTCATCAAATCAGAGGGAAGCACCCAGGCAGGCAAACGCTCGTCAACCGTCTGTACCTCCCAGCCGTTGTCATCGCACGGCTGCTGGCGAAGTTCCGGCACCGATGCAATTGCTCGCTCGAGTAGCGAATTGCCCTCCTCGTCTACATCATTGATTAAGCGCTCCAGACTTACGATGGGCTCGTCTAGGGACCTGAGCTCATCAACGATTGCAGACGCCAAACCCGACAGAAGAGACGTATCCCCCATCTGAAAATCATTCGACATCACACCACTATGCCTCTGGCGCGCGGCGATAAATTGCCAGCCATATTGGAAAAACTGAGACGGTGGAACGTCGTGCTTAGATCTAAAACTATCTAAATCTCTACCAAGCCAAGCAGCCTGGCTGAATGAAAAGCGACCCAACGCCGGAGGGACCCGCCCTGAGCTGTGGACAGCGGTATCGTCTTCATTGTCGTCGTACGTCGAATCTGGGACCATATAGGTCAATGACTCGCTCAAAGCGACAGCCAACATGGTTGCCCATGCGCGTGCACTGAGTGAATTCACATTAAACCTGCCTGAGACCATTAAGGTGTCGTTGGCTAGTGGGACGTTGTCTGCCTGTAGAGTGAGTGCCCGCATCGCAGGATGCATGCGAAAATCAGAATTAGCGGCATCCACGCCCACCTGCTGACCAGAAAAGAAGTGAGTGTCGAATACGCTATTTTTCTCATTACCCCAGGAGTTACCCACTGCAAAAGGTGCTTTGCCGTGTACGACCACATGCTGCAACTCTCCAATCGACAAGAGCGCGCGTGTCGGAATATCGAACAAAGGTGAGTCCACCTCAGGGCTATTATGGCGCCGATTACCGGCACTCAAAACACGCTCAAATATCGAGTCATCCGGTTCAGACGCGCTGAGAGCCAAGGTGTTTGGACTCAGGTCCGGGGAGTAACCTGTCGATTCTTTGGTGGTATAACCCATCTCGGGCAAATCGCCAAATTCGTGATGAAGGCCACGCGGCTCGTGTAGTCGCATCCAATCCGACGCATTTAGGTCTATGGTGTGGGATCTCTCAAACTTGCGTGCTTGAAATGTAATGAAACGGCGGTCCCATCGTGCTTCCGTTGCTGCTGTATCCGCCGCGTCCCATTCGAAATCGTCGAGTCGTGCCAGAACCGCACCATCTGACTTTCGTCTCAACACAAACGTTAGTGAAGACGCAGGGACACGGTATCGAATTGAATCATAATCGCCGCTATCCGGAAATGCCACCCCTGGCACAGCAGGCAGATGTAGCCGTGTGGCATTAGATGACTTCGTCCCAAATACCCCATAGCCTTCGGCTGGTGTCGCACGTGTCGTATTGTTACGGCCGACCCAATACTTCACGCGGCCCCCACCCCAGTATTTCGCATCGAAACAATCCTCAGCGACTTTGCTGGCATGCGGGTCTACCACAAAAGCGAGATCGACTTTGATTCCCTGTCCCTCGCTCAAGTCTTCTCCAAAGGTCTCAATCGGACTCATTGTAAAGGCAGGAAGATCCACCTCATCTTTGACACAGAGCACTTCGATATCCGGCACACCATAGACCTCCAACGTCATCTCTTCTGGCTCAATTATTTGAGCATAGGGGTTCCAGAGCTCCAATACCGTGCGCATACTCAAATATGCAGTCCTATCGGAGGCATTGTTGGGTGCCGGCGAGAACTGGAAGCCTACATCCGTAATGACAGGCGCAAGCACATGGACAAACTCTCCATCCTCAGGATCTGTAGGATTATAAGGCTGTATGCGAAAAAAACGCCGCGGATCATCTTCGGACTGGATCAAGTCGTGATCTGGATCTGGTGGAACGATGTAGCTTTTGTGATCTAGCCATGCCCGAAGCCCCGGCCCCAACGAATCGGCATCTAGAGACAAATCCGTCTTTAATCCAAAAGTCCCATCAGTCCGCGACAGCACCCCCAAACTCTGCACGGTGAGCTCCTGGGTGGAGTAACTCACATACAAGCCGAGTGCCCTTGGCGTCGGCGACATGTTAAGAAATTTCAGATCTTGGACTTTTTGAAGAAACTGAGCGTCTGGACCCGCCACAGCATCGATAACCGGAAAATCCCCACCGTCCCAATGCTCATTGGCCAGTTGGAAATAATAGCCCACACTCCGTCCAGGATTCTGAAATAAGTCTGCGTGAACTCCCTCATATGCGGTAGATTCTGCAAACGCGCCACGCCCCAAAAATATCTGGGCCTTTGTCGCTTCGTCGGAAACATGCCAAGCATAGCCACCACCCTCCATTTCCTGGAATGGCACATCGACATCGTCTAAGCCCAGAGACGCTTCACCCTGCTCAATCAGAACACTCGAACCAATCGCCTCAGCAGACTGACCCGAGACCATCCACTGCTGAAATACCGGACTCTCTGGAACGGAAGTGTCCCACACAGATAACCACCCATGGGTGCTGTTGCCGCGGTTCTCCAGGTTATCATCGTTTCCGTAACCGACACGCGTCGCACGCGCATCGTGACCTAAATTACGACTCAGCTCCCCAACGGCAATCTGCATGGCTAGACGCGCATGCTGCCGGGCGGATCGCTGGCTTTCCTTGACAGATGTTTCTCTCAATTCGTGGGTCACCAAAACCGCCATTGAAGACAATAAAACGGTGAAAAAAGCCACCAAGAGCAGACAAGCGATGAGAGCAAAACCAGTCGGCCGCGAACAACGAATACCGGGTAATTCACCTGTAAAATCTCTTGGAAACCTAAACATTGAGTAAACTTAGAGTGATTGTGAGGAAGCAACATGCATTCCCAAAATCATCCGAGCGAAATCAAATCTTTCTGTTGAGTGATTTGATTCACATAATTTGACATGTGGAACCAAGTAGTTGAAAACCCGGTCGAGTTGGACTCACATTTCCGGTAATTATGAGTCGAACGATCGTCCTTAAAAAATTCTATCTCTTACTCGTCGCGCTACCGTTGGTAGCATGCACAGCTCAGACGCCAGACGCTGAAGCCGAAGGCTCTAAGGGGTTGATCGATATTCCGATGGATACGTCCGAGATCGACCGCAGCGACATACGTTTCAGCTATGCGCCCATGTTGAAGGCGGCAACGGAAGCTGTCGTCTCGGTGCATACATCGCGCATTGTGGTCACACGCAATAGCGGCCGCAGTCCGATGCAAGACCTACTACGGCGATTCTATGGCATCCCCATTCCCGATTCCAGCGAGACCATCGAGCGCCGACTTCCGAATGGGCTCGGTTCAGGCGTCATCGTGGACCCCTCGGGCATCATCATCACCAATTACCATGTGATTTCCGTCAACCGCTCCGAGCGCCTGGCCGACGAGATTTTGGTTCAGCTCAATGATGGGAGAGAATTTGAAGCGGAAGTCATTGGCGGTGATCGTGACACAGATCTAGCGGTGCTTAAAATAGACGCGGAAGCCCTACCATCATTGCCGATGGCCAACAGCGATGCCCTTCAAGTCGGCGATGTTGTGTTCGCCGTTGGAAACCCGTTGGGAGTCGGCTTGACTGTCACTCAAGGTATCGTCTCCGCCACCGGACGTTCTGATCTGCAAATCATTGGCGAACGCTCTTACGAAAATTTCATCCAGACCGATGCATCGATCAACCCAGGCAACTCAGGAGGGGCTCTGGTTGACGCCCAAGGCCGTCTCATCGGTATCAATACGGCCATTCTGTCTCGCACCGGAGGTAACATCGGAATCGGATTCGCCATCCCTTCAGTCTTAGCTCGAAACATCGCACTCTCCCTAGTAAATTTCGGAGAAATTCAGCGCGGATTCCTCGGAGTGAGCCTGGACGATTTAGACCAGGCGTTGGCGGAGTCTTTTGGCGGCATCGCCTACCGCGGCGCACTTATCCAATATGTCGAAGACGACACCCCGGCGGCCCAAGCTGGACTGAAACGCGGGGACATCGTAACACATCTAAACGGCATGCCGATATCCGGTGACGAGGACTTGCGCTCCCGAATAGCAAGTCGATTGCCGGGGACCGAAATCATATTAAAGGTGGTGCGTGACGGAGACACCATCGATGTCCCCGTTATGCTGGGGGATCTTTCAGAACGTATCGCTCAAGCTTCTACCAGCGCTGAACTGCTCGACGGCGTCACGGCAGAATTTGTCGATGACGCCCTCCGCGAAGAATTTGGTATCGATGAGGAAGTCAGCGGTATTTTCATCCGGCAAATCGAGACCAGCTCACCATACGTGCGCTCGATGAGTGCGGGAATCATCATTTTGGAAATCAACGGGCAAGCAACCACGTCTGTCGCACAGGCGCGGGACCTCTTCAGATCCGGGATCAATCGGCTCTACGTCCAAGCAGGCGATAGCTACGGCTTTATTGCTATTCGTGTGCCATAGAGTAATCGCGATGGGTCGCGTCGAAGCGTGACCCTCCAAGTGTAGATATCTAGCCCTCTCGGCTTTGTTCAGCCGGGTCCCACCACTTACTTCCGTGGCACCAACCACATCGCCTGATAGGGATCCAATACAACACCCTTTTTACCGGAGCCTAGCGTCTTGCCAGACAAGATGTCGTAGAAGTTTTTCGTATCCTTTAGCAGCGGTGTAGACTGTGGATTGGAAATAGTCTGCGGCTCGTGAGTGAAATTGTAGATACAGATAATCACCTCTGACTCATCGGGCGAGACGCGTGTCAGACCAAAGAGTTTAGGGCCAAGATCGTGAATAATCATAGCCCCATCTGGATGAAAGGCTGGATGACTTGCTCGACGGCGTAGGAGTTTGGTCATCAGGCCAAATATCCGGCATTGTGCATTCTCTGCATCACTGATGATTTCAGTCAACTCGCCGATTTTATACTGACGGCGATTGAGCGTCCGATTCCGCTGCGTTTCGGCAAAGCCTTCGTGCCAGTTTGGCGTACCAAGCAAAGTGTGGATGTAGACCGCTGGCATGCCTCGGAAGCTCAATGCGAGCGCCTGAGAACAAATTAGACGCCGAATGCCGAGTTCTGCGTCGGAGTCTGATAGCATCGACACATAGGTAATGTTCAGCTCATACGGAAGCTGGGTACCATCACCCAAGCTTCGATAGGACACTTTACCCCCCTTCTGCTCCACCTGTTCCACCAAGAAGTCTAGCTCCTCATCCGGCACTAGGCCAGATATAGGCCGCACACCGATACCATCGTGACTCGCAGTAAAATTAAAATAAGTGCAGCCCTTGGGAGGCAGAGATAAATTACTGGCCCACCGTGTCAGATAAGTCGAGTCGTTGCGCAACAAGCCGTGCACCAGTAGTGGAGGCAGGCTAAAGTTATAGACCATGTGCGCTTCGTTTCCAGCGCCAAAGTAACTGATGTTTTCCTCATGGGGGACATTAGTCTCGGTAAGCAGGAGTACATTCGGAGCGAGCGCATCTACAATGTCGCGGAAGAGTTGGATAACTTCGTGTGTCTCCGGCAGGTGGATGCAGGACGTCCCCATCTTCTTCCAAAGAAATGCCACAGCATCCAGACGCAGGACCCGCACACCTTTGGAAATGTAGAGAAAGAGAATGTCCAGAAACTCGAAAAACACCTCAGGGTTTTGCCAATTCAGATCGACTTGATCGGCACTAAAGGTGGTCCAAACATGCGACTCGCCATCACGAGTTGAAGTGGCGGTGAGCAAGGGGGATGTGCGCGGACGCACGACCGAACTAAGATCCGTATCCGGATCGAGGGTCAGAAAATAGTGGCGTGCAGGCTGAATGCCCTGAACGAAATCCTTAAACCAGCTACTCTGGCCAGAGCAGTGATTCAGGACGAAATCGAATGCGAGATCGAAGCTTTGTCCCAACTGCTCAACATCTCGCCAGTTCCCGTTTTCGTCAGCAACCTCACGGTAATCAATCACCGAGAAACCATCATCGGATGACCAGGGAAAAAATGGCAGTAAATGGATGATAGGCGTGGCGCCCTTCAGCTCACTTTCCGCAAATTTGCGCAGCACCTGGAGCGGCGTCTCTTTTCCATCATCGGAGACCAAAGTATTGGCATACGTAATGAGGGCCACGTCCGTCTCATTCCAACGCGTCTTCGGCGCTGGCGGGACATTAAGACCTACGCCATAACGCCCGATCATCATGAAGAAACGTTCCTCCAAGCCGTCGGCTTGGTTGCCATAGATTTTGTGGAAACGCTTGCGAATGCGGGAGAGCTGTTTCTGAGAGAAGAGCTTGATAATCATAACAATTCGTTGGGGAAATTAATATCCAGTCAAACTACCAATCACGGTGCGGAGGATGCGGCGCAGTACGCTGTAGCTATAAAAGCGGCGCGCCACCTTGTAGTTGTGCATCACCATCTCAGCGCGGTACTGGTGATCGTTGAGGACTCGATTGACCTCGTTGAGCAGGTGCTGCGTGACAAATCCATCCATCTCCATGAGTCGGAAGCCCTTCGGTTCGATATCCTGAATATAGATGGAATAGCGGTTAATTAGGACGGGCTTTAGAAAATAAATCGCCTCTAACAAAGCGTTACCGAAGCCCTCATAGGTGCTGGGGTAAGTCACCAAGTCCGCATGAGGATAAATGTCCCAAAGCGTATAAATCTTTTTGCCTTCCGCATCAAATTGGCGGACTTCCCCCACCCGAGTCGACACGAAGCGTAGATCAACATTTTCCTGGCGAGCGAGTTCCACCAATAGGTTTTTATATTCCATCCCCTCATCACCCGCATCGTGAGAAATCACAAGCTTACAGCGCGGATCATTCAGCATAGATACCATCTTAATCGCGTGCTCGATACCTTTGCGCGGCACGATCCGCGTAGGCTGAAGGATCAGGAAATCATCCTTGGTCAGCCCAATCTCTTCGCGAAAGTCAGAAGTATAAGGATCGACCACCTCCTCTGGTGGATTGTCGAAGTCGAATACGTTTGGAACGAGAAAAGCAGACGCCCCTTTCCGAAATGATAACTGTTCCTGGGCTGCTTGATTAATCACCACGTGGCGAATATTCGGCAAGCAAGCAGGGAATGCCATATCGAGATAGTCTTGAATTGCTCCCACACTAAAACGCGTCCGCTCCCAATAAAAATCGTGGTGGTGAGCAATGGCAGGCATGTTGGTCTCAGCTAGAAACTCTGTCACTGCGATGCCCAAAGGCACGTGCATCGGGATCGCCAGAATATTCTGCGGCACAAGGATATCGATTTTGTGGTATTCAACAAAACGATAGAGCGAGTCTTTCAGGTAATTAGCCAGTTCTCGAATGCGTCGCGTCACGAGACGATCTCGTTGAGAAACGCCCCAGATACGGTCATTAATCCACTTCACCTCCGGATGCCTAAAATAGGCCTCTGGCACGCAGAAGCTGAGTCCTGGCGAACGATCATTACGGCCGCTATACCAATAGCTGACATGACGATCATCCCACAGGACCTCGGCCCATTTAGCGCTCTCTAGCGACACACCGTCTGATCCGGCAAAGCGTGTTGATACAAATCCAATGTTTTTAGGCATGCTGTGTTAGGTTTAATGCCGCCTGCTTTATGTCATACAAGCGTGAAGGCGATAAAATGTTAGCAATGGTTATACCCGCTTTATCATGAAAACCGGCGCCACAGCGAAGGTGATAAAAGCGCCAAGATGGCATAGAGTTCGAGACGACCCATAATCATTAATATAGACAGAAAGACCTTAGTAATCGGCAGCATATCAGCGTAGCTTGAAGTCGGGCCCACTTGATCGAAGCCAGGACCCACGTTGAACAAACAGGCAATTGCAGCAGTAATTGTAGTCTCAAAGCTCAGATTATGCTCAAACACTGAAAGTAAAAAAATCGAAGCCGCGGTGCTCAAGAGCAGCACGACCGTGTAACTGATCACACCAAACTGAACCGACTCTTTGAGAGGTTGTTGATGAATCCTAAGCTGACGCACCAAGTGCGGCCGAATCGATCTCTGTAGGTTCAGGATAGCCACTTTGACCGTGACCACAATGCGGATCACCTTATACCCGCCTGCCGTGGAACCCGAACACCCACCGATAATCATCACCGAAAGGAGCACGATCTTGGCAGGCATGATCCAGTCATCGTAGTCCGCAGAAGCAAATCCTGAACTGGTCATCAGAGAAGCGACCTGAAAGGACGCGAGGCGAAGCCCTTCTTTCAATGAACTGGCATGCCCGCCTTCAGCGAGTTCGATTGCGATCAGCGCCGTGGCCAAAACGAAAATCATATAATAACTGCGCACCTCAGAATTCCGCGACGCCTGCCGCCAATGACCACGTAGTATTTTCAACATCCAGAGAAAACTGGTACCCCCGATAAGCATGAACACCACCATGGTCCACTCGACAGCAGGGTTTGCAAATGCAGCAATGCTATCCGAACGCGTGCTAAAACCTCCGGTGGCGATGGTCGTGAAGGCGTGACAGAGCCCTTCATACCAGTCGAGGCCCGCCAGCATGAGCAGACTCCAGCAGGTCAGAGTAAGTAACAAATACAGCTTTAGAATATTCATCGCCCCACTCTGGATACGCGAGCTCTCTACCTCAGAGGAAGTCCCACTCGACTCATTGGTAAACAGCATTTTCGCTCCAGCACCCAGCGAAGACAGAATCGCCACAAAGAAGACCACCACGCCCAAGCCACCGATCCACTGGCTCATGCACCGCCAAAAAAGCAGACTCCGCGGCCACGTTTCAAAACCCGTAAACACACTGGCACCCGTGGTAGTCAGTCCAGATACCGATTCAAAAAAAGCATCCGACACCGACACCCCAGGCAACACCATCAAATAGGGCACTGCACCCAATACACTCGCGATCAGCCAAGAATTTCCAATCAGTGCAAACGCCTCCTTGCGGAAGAATCGGTCGTCTGCACCTCTCCCTGCCACCACCAAAGCAATCCCGAGAAATAGGGAAATGCCTATCGCCCAAGCAAAACCGATTAAAGCATCCAGCTCGGTCTCTACATCGCCCCAATAGACGATGCCACATAGAGCTGAGACGATCAGCGCAGCAGTAAGCGCAAAAGTCGTATAACCCAGAAGCCTCGATATGAGCCGGTAATTCATTGCCTACTTCAAGAGCTCAGACAGCTCACGCATGTTCTCCTGACGCACGATCGTCACAATACGATCTCCCGGGAGAATTTTGTCATCGGGCCCCGGCACCTTAGCTTGATACTTATGCATGAGCGCAACGACCACAGTCCCCGGTGGCCATGCGATCTCACGCAGCGTTTTATTCCCCTGCTTGCTGTCTGCTGGAATTTTGGCCTCCACCATACGCGTGTCAGAATTACCCAACGTTGCTATCTCCAAGAGGTCATCGGTAGATATCAGGCGCATTACCTCATGGGCTGTCGCCAGCCGAGGCGATACGATCAACTCGACTCCAAGTGTTGTCTTAAGGGTATTGATGACCTCTTGGTAATCAGCCCGATTGATCACTAGCTGGACATGTTTCGTTCCCAAACGCGACACCTGAAGACTCGTCATGATGTTGTCCTCATCATCCTTAGTGCAGGCCACAAAATAGTCCGCCCCATCGACCTGTTCCTCTTCGAGGATCCTCAGAGTCGTGGCATCTCCATTAATGATCGTCACATGATCAAACTGCTGGGCAAGCTGATCACATAATTTAGAATCTCGCTCGATAATCCGGACTCGAAAACGCGGATTATTGAGTAGGCGCACCAAGGCTATAGCAGTTTCGGTAGCACCAAATAAAACGACCCGAACTTTTTGAAGTCGGTGAGCGGGATCGACACGCGCTCGCTCCTCAGTAACAGCATTCGGATGCCCAAACAATGCTACCCACATCCCAGGTTTAAGCGTGGTATCGGCAGTGGGCACCATTACCTCTTTGTCCTTCCTGACAAATCCGATGCGAACGCCATCCTCGATACGGATTTCACGCAGTGTCTTATCGGCGTAACGTGAACGCTCGCTCACCTGCACCTGTTGCACCTCGATCTGCCCACGCGCGATATTTTCCACCGCCAGGCGACCAGGATTGCGCATCGCTTTAGCGAGTTCAACAGCACATAGAGCCTCCGGGATAATCACGTGATCGATCCCGAAATGGTGCTGATAATTGACGATAGAATTATCCGAAAAGGTCTGATCGTGGATCCGTGCAATCGTCTGCACCTTCAGTCCCAAGGCTTTGGCCAACGAGCATGCGATGATATTGGTTTTATCATCACTCGTCATCGCCAAGAAGAAATCGCAGTCCTCGACACCAGCCCGCTTGATCATTGCGGCTGTGCTTCCACTACCCAGATACACCTTGGCATTCACCTCCTCGTCCAGCATCGCAGCGCGGTGCTCGGAAGACTCAATCACCGTCACCTCATGACCCTGACGACTGAGGAGATCGCTTAAATAAAAGCCTACTTCGCCGGCTCCGACGACAATGATCTTCATAGCAAAACTCTGCGCACGCTAGGTGAATACGACTACAGGTGAAGGAAAAACGCCCAAATCCGTCACCGAACAACGCACTTCGTGCATTGAACAATTCCTATTCCTCCTCCTGATTGGAGTCATGAACTATTGGCTGATGAAGTCCGAGCCGGATGTATTTTCCATTGATGATCTGGCAGCATGCCCCGAGCAGACCGAACCCTGGGACGGCGTGCGCAACTACCAAGCTCGCAATTTCATGCGCGATTCGATGCAGATCGGCGACCGCGTGCTCTTCTACCATTCACGCTGCAAACCACCTGGCGTCGTCGGAATCGCCGAAATCGTCAGCGCAGCCTACCCCGACCCCCTCGCTTTCGACAAAAAAAGCAACTACTATGACCCTAAGTCAGATCCAAACAATCCGCGCTGGCTTATGGTAGACGTGAAGTTTGTTCAAAAATTCAACACCCCAGTAGCACTCGACACACTCAAGGTGACTCCCGAGCTGGACGGCATGCTCGTCATCAAACGCGGCCAACGCCTATCGATCCAGCCAGTCGAAGCCTCGCATTACAAAAAAGTCCTCGAGCTGGCTGGGCTTTGAGGGATGCCCCACAGCGACTCATCATCTAGACACTTGACCTTCCCTAAATCATCACTCCGACCACCCCTGCGCAGATCTCTCGGGTAGAATCTATAACACATGGAGCATGCGTAGTGTTTCCAAGATCGGGGCCGAGGGTATCGGTGTCTTTGTTGGTGCAATCTGCACACATTCAGTCGCTTGGATTGCCTGACTTTGCTTGGGCTATGGGTCACTTCAAAGCGTGCCCCTCCATTCATTGAGGGCGGTGGAGAGCGGCGCTTCGCCGCCGCCGACAGCGTGGTTGTATTGCTATGCACCAACTCAAATGCAGAACGCTCTGAAATTTTCCATAACGAGAAGGGATCAAGTTCCATGCTGCCTTCTCATTCATTCTTGTTCGCTCTCCAGCTTCTGTGATGAGGCGAAAACATCAGTTCCCCTAGCTTTGAGGTGATGGCTGCCAACTGCCATATCTATCGTTCCCGACTGCAGTATTGTCGAGTTCAGTTATTTGAGGCAATCCATCTGAAGGCGTGTATGTCTCAATCATCCTAATTATAACGGTGTAGACATTTTTGAATTCGGAGCCTGAATTACGTGTCTGAATCGTATGTTTATACTCTTTCACTATTTCCCACTTAACAGTCCCAATTTTTTTATAGCTTCCAGTGTTAGAGCGTTCAAAAATATCAAGTGGGCCTTGTCCGGCGCCGAGCCATCTGTCCCCTGAATATGAGATTGGTTTTTCGCCGGCGGTTAATCTGTTAAAGTCCCAGTTTACTGTGACTTGAGTTCTGAAGACTGTTGATGCTGTTCGCTCGTCTTCCCGATTTACTCGGTATGTGTGTCGCAACTCTAAAGGGAATGTTTTGGGTCCGTGTGGCATAGCTTATGTGATTGTTGGTTTTTATCAGATTGCTGGAACGAAATCAGGGGGTGGATTTTTACGCATTCCTTTAGCGGACGTCGAGCTCAGGCGCGAGCGAAGCGAGTTGTCCTGAAGCGTCTGGATAGCATTTGTTATTCTACAATTTGGAAGGATGTGACAGCAACTGTTACCTGGTCAAAGGCAAAGCCAGCTTTCTCTTCTTCTGTGAGATGATTAGGAGTATTTCTCTCCTCTTTCGCAGTAAAACTTTCACCAGAATCCAACACCTCAATGTCATGTATATGTTCATTTTTAACATCTACCAATTCACCGTTTCTGTAGAACTCTAGGTTAACCTTAATCTGCGAAATCGCATATTCACTTTTATTTTCTAATCGAAACATTATGGCCTGCCTGCCTTTCCATTCAGACTGAATCTCTTTAACGCCGGTCACGTGAACATTCTTTTTAATACGCAAGAATTTTTCATCACGGCTCTCCTCATCGTCCTTCGATGAGAATCCGCTACTAAATCCAGTTTTTAATTGTGATGCGATTTGCTCTGCGAAGTCTTGTATCGCTTTTGTTTTCTCCGCGTCGCCACTCGCATCTTGTGCGATTGAAATCAGTTCATCATAAGCACCTCGAATTTCTGAAGCGAAGTCTGGCTTCATCTGCGATTTCAAAGTGAATGCGGAAACGATGACAATTATTGTGATTACGATAGGGCTATTTATTACTTTCATATTCTTTTTGCTAACGCAAAGTATAAGTGTCACCGATGGCAAGGCTATTCAACCTGCAACCATACCGTCATCCCACTTCACAAAACCGTCCCGCGCACAGCCCAAATCGGTGTCACTTACTACATCTTGTTATGCTATCCGGTATCCGAACCTCACTCAACTTCTAGCTTCTTTCATAACAGATGCTCTCCATCAACAATAGAAGACTTTTTCTTAAACCAAGTCTTTTTAGCCACAGTTGAGAAACCGCTCAATTAATGAGAAGCCATCACCAATAACTCTAGTTCAGAATCGGCATCGTCTCACTTCGACTCCAAGTCGAATTTCTTGTAGAAACGTTGCGCATAACGATGCTCTTTATCACTCGGTCGACAACCCTCTATCCTCCAAACAGTGCCTCCCTGAATTTTTTGAGCTCTGTAGATCTTCCCATCAGCAACATTTTTTGTCCTTCGAGTACGAAGCATAACCTTAATGTCAATGATTGGGAAAAAGCCTTTATTGACAAACTTGAAACCATACTCGCGATCATCTCCCGTTCCACGCCTCGCAATGAAAGGTGATATTTTGATCTTCGGCCGAAGACTAAAGAGGAAAAATAGAAACACCAGAGAGACGACAAATCCCGAACCTATACCAATAAAAAATGAATCCATAACCGAAGGAGCTACTGTGAGAGAGTTCGCATAACGCTAAAGGATAAGTGCAGCGATGGAAGCTTTATCTGAATTGGAACCAAACATTTCATCCCATTCTCCAAAAGCGCATCTCGCGCCGGGAACAATCGCTGTTACTTACTCCGGCTTGTTCTGCCTACTCGGATCTGCATACCCTATGAACGATGTCATCACTATCAATCCGATGAGCGGAAGATACTCTATCTGGACCGTATGAAAGAAAAACAAAGCAATCCTGCTCAATCGCCATAATGACCCCGTTTCCGAAAGAGTCGCGGATGACCCCCAATTCATCTATGTTCTTTGGATCAAATTGGTAAATAAAAGCTCCCTTTGAATTATCGCCTTCCAGCATATTCACAAGGTTAGGGAGATCACTGTAAGTCAACCTATGTCCTAGCTCTATCTCATAGGCAATCATTGCAGTACCTAAAGAATCAAAAAAAGCTTTCGACTTCGAAGACTTCACTTTGTCGCCAACAACGAAAACGCCATAAAGAGCCCACCCGAATATCAGAACCACCAAAATGGATAAGATGAGACTCACAATATATTTTTTCACTTTTGCAGAACAGTTAATATTATATCAACGAATCGTCCTGATAATTCTGGGGATTTATGTTTGTTGTGATGGCGAGATGGAAGTGGCTGAACATGATGTGCTTGGTTATGTGCTTCGCGTGCGCGGATGGATAGCTTTTAAAAGTACTTTGGTATATTGGGGCTAGGAAAAAGATAGTGCCTGGAGGCCTTTTGCGAAAAAGTCCGCTTCGATCGGGATAGGCTGTGGCTTGTTGGGGTTGCTCGCATTCGGATCTATCCGCTGATGAACGCGAATAAACGCTAAATTTTTCCCTGCTATCTTCATGCAGCGAGGATTCAGCTCAAACTATCAATATTTTCGACTGCTTTCCAGAATCGCCGACGATTGGTCAAACACTGGCCAAACAGTATCGCAATTGAGCTACCCGTGAACTATTTGTCATTCGACATATCCTCTGCGCCTCTGTGTCTTGAGCGAAGCGGGCGTGAGATGTTTGCTGTTTGAGCACAGATTCTTTGTCCTCGGATTCTGTGGGATTTAAAACGCACAAAGCATGCGTAGCGTTTCCAAGATCGAGGCCGTAGGAGTAAGTGTCTTTGTCAGCGAAATCTGCACAAATTCAGTCGCTTGGATTGTCTAACTTTGCTTAGGCTATGGGTCACGTCAAAGCGTGCCCCTCCAATCATTGACGGCGATGGAGGGCGGCGCTTCGCCGCCGCCGAATACGTGGTTGAATTGCTATGCGCCAATTACAATACAGAACGCTCTGGAATTTTCCAAAACGAGAAGAGATCGGGTTTTCTGCCGCCTTCTCATTCATTCTTGTTATCCTGCCAATCACACAAGCATCTTCCCGAGGAGACCGAGCAGAAATCCGAACACCGCCCCCATGGCGGGCATCCATCGTCGCTGCAATCGCGCCTCGGGAGCTATATCTTGAAAAACGAGATAAAGAATACCACCGCTCGCAAACAGCATCATGCAGGAGACAAGGGTGTCGTATGAAGCAAGGATGTAATAGCCACTGAGTCCAGCACATGGGCCCAGCAAAGCCATAGCAAAGAATGCGACTATCACGCGTCGACCGGACTTCTTGCTGTTCAAGGTCATTTCGCGGTATGCGTTAAAGCCCTCCGGCAAATTTTGAATGGCGATCATTGCGGCCAATAACTTTGCAGTCGGGCTTCCCGAAGCCAATGATGCACCCAGTGCAATCGCCTCAGGAACGAAGTCCGACAGCATTGCCACTAACTGCCCGCCCGGGCTCTTGATTTTGTCGAGTAGCACATCGAGCGCAAGAAATGCGAGCCCGCCACCCGCAAAACAAGTCGCAGCTAGCGGAATCGAAACCGATTCAATCCCCTCCGGCACCAGCACAAGTGCAATCGCTGACAGGAGTGCGCCTCCACCAAACGCAATAATCCCATGCCGCATCTCAGAGTTCATCCAATTCGGATGAATGCTATCCGCACATGCAAGAAGCGCCCCCACAGGCATCGCAATGCCTGCCATCAACGTAAGGGCAACAACAGTCGTTACTTCATTCATGCGACTGCTTGGTCATATGGGATAAGAGTGAAGTTCAAAGGCAAAAAGTAGCGCAAGCTACTTGGACTTTTCTGGAATGGCACGACTTGTTGCAGTTCGTTTTGTTGCATCGAGGATGATTGAGGCAAAGTGGATCGACCCGCTTTGGTTTCTGCGATCAAGTTTTGAAGATCTGTAAATCGGTGCCTCTTTTTCATTCCAATCGTTTATTTCAAATTCCCTTCTTCGTCGTGATATTCTTGGAGCGATAATTCATTACCTTGGGTGGCTCTTCAACCGTCCCAACTCTGTTCACCCGCTCCGATTATTATCTTCATTTCGTGTACTGCTGAGGCACCCTGATGGCCGTGTTATCCTATATTAGAGCCGCCGACTGGATATGGCCTTCCAGTGGCGGAGGTTGGATGTTGGCATTGGAACAGCATATTTTCTATTCAATAGCTAACAAGCAGGAAGGATGCGATAGGGATGATCTGTCAGTGAATGCCTATATCATACTTTATCTTTGCCACTCGTCTCGAGCGAAGCGGGCGCGAGGTGTTTGCTGTTTGGGCACAGATTCTTTATTCTGGGCTGCTGTGGGATTTAGAACGCATAGGGCATGCATAGCTTTTCCAAGATCGAGGCCGAGGGTGCAGGTATGTTTGTTAGCGCAATCTGCACAAATTCAGCCGCTTGGATTGTCTGACTTTGCTCAGGCTATGGATCATGTCAAAGCGTGCCCCTCCAATCATTGACGGCGATGGAGGGAAGCGCTTGAAGGGCATGAAAAGGAGACAACATCGCGCAAACAAAGAGCAGACTATCGCCTCGATTACTGCCCTAGACTGCGTCAGTGGAAACCTCAAAAAACTCTGCATGGGCTGGTAATCATACCCACCGCTCACTTTATAGATTCGCTCAGTCTACATCTGCATAACAAAACCGATGAGACGTAGCGTCACCTTCATTCAGTCGACTGCTTGTCGCCAATGCCCACTCTGGCCAATAGCGGAAGTCTACTTGGTGTGCATTGATGACAACCTGAGAAATACTCTTTGTGTGCGTCAGGGGCCTATCCACGCGCACAGAATCGCGGGGATGCGCTTCGCTGGTAATCGTGTGAAATTCGTTCAACACCCTTTGTGGACTGAGTTCTCCCTGAGCTCGAAAGTGCTCCCAAAGCTGATATCGATAACGTCTCACCTCATCAAGACGCTCCGATGATGAGGTCAGGCACAGGGGGAGTTGTTTTCTCTGAACATCTAACTGAACGCCATCCCATGAGGCTATCTCCACACTATATCGATCCACGCGGACGCAATCGAAGGGGCTAAAATCAGAAAGTCTGAAATAGTCTTTAAGCCGAACAAGCGATACGGATTCATCCGCCTTCAAGAGAATTGGAATAATCCCACCTCGCGAAATCTGGCCTGGTTGAGCGTTCTCATCTTGATAGCGATTGAGTATGGCGAAGACCACGCCTTCAGCATGCGCGCCCAACCATGTCCCCCTCGACTCTTCATCGACTGGATAACAATACTCCGAGTTCGTTTCCATATGATGTGACTCCACACGTGAACGCAGCTCATCGCGGTTCACCGATATAACGATAGAGTCTTGGTATGGCACTACTGACAGGGTGCACATCAGTCGTTGCCTCTCTCATAGCTTGCAGTCGCTGGGGCTAAACCAATGTGGTCCGCTAGGCATAAGCCCCGTTGTCCAAGTAGCACCTTAATCATGGCGGCGTGATGAATGGTGTGATTGACCACCCAGAGGATCTCGCGGAAGAGAAAGGATTCAAACTCGCCGACTTCGGTTTCGCTACAACTGATCTCAGAGACCACACGCACACTTCGATCTTTGTAGGTAAACATACACAGTTGCTCGCGGATAATCGCAATCTCCCGTTTCGCAGCATCGACATCCGTCTCCATAGGGCTCTGACGACTCCGTAAATTGTAGTCTACTACATCGCTGTCTTCGAGAAGTAGCAGGGCCTTGTAATGGTCAAGGGCATGACGCACATGACTGCCGACTCGAGTGTCGATATAAAGCACCGCCGTTTGATTATCGGGCAATTTAAGGATGGCATCCAGGATCTCTTCGATCTGGCTCAGGGTATCAATGAGAGCACTAAGCAACATGTTCTGGTTCGGGTTGTGAGAAATAGCTCGAATCTTCTAGTCCGAAATAACGCTTGAGGTGCCGCTTGGGCATTTGGCGTAAGTCGAGGACGATGAGTCCATCGAGTGAGTGATTAAAGTCTTGGTTAACCGTGAAAGAGACGAACTTGCCATTGAGCGCGAGGTAATGGCGTATCAATACCGGGACTTTCAGAGCGGAATCGACGCACCCCAACAACTTGTTCAATACGGGAATCGTATAAAGTCCCTCGAGTTGCTTATCTGTCCAAGGACGCTGATTGAGCTCGATTGGATTGCGGGCTCGCACAATCTTTTTAAGCGATTCCTCGCTACCATAATATTTGAGAAGCGAGTCGCGTAACAAACAGCTGGCTAAACGCGAATACTGAGGTGAGATACTCACGCAACCAAACAGGGTGTGATAGCCGCGATGCCGGACAGTGTAGCTTCCGATGCCTTTCCACAGGAGCTCGAGAGCGTCAGGGCGTCGCTGATACTCAGAAGCCACAAACGAGCGACCCGCCTCGATGGCGGCACCAATCGAGTCCAAGAAACGTTGGTCATATCTAAAAAGCGAATGACTGTAGACACCAGCCAGTCCAGCTTGTTTGACGATCTGATCTACCCGGCCCAGGCGGTATCCGCCGGCGATTCGCCCCTTCACCCGATCCCAGAGTAAGAGATGATCATAGAGCGGATCGAAACGGTCGCTATCCAGGGCAAGTCCCGTCCCTTCGTCGACATTACGGAAGGTTCGCTCACGTTCGATAGCCAACTGGCGCATGACCGGTCCCATTTTATCATGCGGCATCGCGTAGACTTCAAAATCGCCCCGTTCGATCAGCCGGTAAGTGCTTTGCTTAGACAGATGATCCCGCAGCAACGCTGCGTCTAAGTCTGGACAAAGAGCATCGATATTGGCTCCAGATTTTTCCTCAATAGATTTGTTATCTTTTAGAAGCTCACAGGTAAGTCTGAGAAATCCCGTCGCTGTTTCGGGATCCTTGAACACAGCCAAATCGCGCGCTGGAACCATGCGTCCGACATAGAGATCGAGGCGGCTCCCCTGCTTCTTGATCATAGCTCTAGGGAGTAATAGGGTGCGCAACCGTTTGTGGATAAAGGCGGAAAGGTAGAAGGCGTTTCCATTTTTTCCAGCTACAAACATCGGAAGGAGCGGGACCTGCAGTCGCATCGCCAGGCGTGTGATCATAGGATTCCAGTTCACATCAGTGACACTCATTGACGGCACTTCAATGGTGGATACTGTACCGGCTGGAAAGATCAGGACAGCTCCACCCTTATGGACGTGCTTAATGACTGCGCGCACACCTTTGCCATTCTCGATTTGCTTACCGGGACTGAGCACATCCACACCGATAAAAAGCTCATGAAACTCAGGAAAAATCTTGAGTAAGTCATTGGTCAAAACCTTCAAGTCGGGTCTTATTTTCAGAAGCATCTGGGCAATCAACATTCCTTCAACCCCTCCCAGTGGATGATTTGCTACGATGAAGAGCGGTCCCGAATCTGGCACTGCATCCAACAGCTCTCGATGATGTACTGTCACATCTAGCTTCAGCTTGCCCAATACGAAATCGAGGAACGGCCCATGCTTTCCATAGCTTGATGAATGTTCCCGCAGCCACTCTTCATACCAGGCCTCCAAAGCGTCGACTCGCGAAATGTGTTTGAGAGCAGTGCGCGCCAGGGGACCTTGTTGACGCCATACGCTGAGTGGATTGTCTCGGATATTCTTCACAGTTACCACTTCTACGGATCAATCCGTCAGCGGATAGTTCCGCGTCAAACGCCGCTCCTCGCGTAGCCGTTCTAAGAAATAGCCCAAACGCGGAGGGCGGAGACCGTTTCGACGGTGATGGGCGCCAATTTTAAAAAGTGTGCGGTACTGCCAGGTCAGTTCCTTGAATGCAGTCAGGAGCGAGGTATCTTTGTCCCAGATATGAATAGATTCTGAGCTGGCACCATTGATTTCGACGACCTCTAGAGTCTCGCCCAATTTCAGAGATGCGACATCGCGAAATTTCACATCGAGGCGGCCATAGAAAAATTCTGGGATGTCCGCCATGATTTCAGCGACACGAAGTCGCAGCGCCTCGGTAATAAATTCAGAAGCATTTTTGAAGATGGCGCCTTTGCTGTGACTCGCAGAAAAGACAAGCTTCACGACCTCACCGGACTCGGGCACCTCAGACCAGCGCTCACGGAAACGCGCGTGATATAGATGCTGCAACTGCCCAGCTCGCGGATCTGCCTCGACCAATTCACTCAGAGTGCGTTGCCCATCACCGACGACGTGCGGTGTATACTTAAACGTCATTGAGGGAATCGAGACCTCACCTGTCTCTGGATTTTTTACGTAAAAGATGCCTACTTCCGGCTCCCAAGATGCTAGTTGCTGGCATACGAGTTGAGCTCCCTTTGGATACAGAGAAATGACCTCGGCTAGCTGATCGCGACTCTTGATCAGCTTCACACCCACCCCACGGCAGCCGATATCAGGCTTACACACAAAAGGCAGAGTAATGCCGATGGCTTCCGCGCTTTTTAAACAGGTATCCAGCTGCTGTGACAAAGGCCGATTCCCCACGGCGTAGATAATCCAGGGAAGAATCACCTCGGCGGCTTTACCCGTAGCCTGTCCGAGTAATGTGCTTTTGGGCATCCCTACCATGCCCGCAACCGGCACATTGGGGTTGGCCAAGAATGGGAGCGTAAACGAACGATACCATACAGTCAGAAGAATCCATTGAACCGCGACCGGCGCATACATCACCCAAGTGGGCCAAAACTCAAAAAATGAAACCTGCCGACCATCCGTCGTCGAAGCACTTTGGAATGCTCGATCAAAATCTACAGAAGGCGGTGTTGAGTCTACGCTGGACATGCGGGGGGGAGTGCGCGAGGGAGCTTATTCTTTCAGGTCGACTAGCTTTGGGTAGGTTTCATTTGCAGTCTCTATGAAGGCGGCGCGATTTTCCTGCCAGGCTTGATCGATATCGCGGTTGTAGTTCAGGTAAAGTTTCCCATCGAGAACTGTGAAAACTTTGGGATCGCCTTTGGCTAATTTACCCTGAGCCACAGCCCAAGCACAGTAGCCACCGAACTGAGGAGCAAAAGCTTCTGGATCAGCTTCGAAACTCATTTTATTCTCTTCACTTGCGAACAACCATGTAGCGCTGCGCCACGTAAGCTTGTGCCTCTTTGAGCCCTTCACCGGCTGATTATCCTCTGAATAATAAGAAACGGCGTCATAACCGCCCAATGCTGTTTTGCCAAACAATCCCGTGTAGATCGGAGAGTCCGCTTGTAGGAAGCTTCCTGAGAAGACTAAGAAGAGGCAGAGACAAATATGTGAATACTTCATGCGGTATCAGACGGATACATCCGAAAACTTATTCCCGAACTCGAAGTAGCTTGGCTCTTTCCCCTTGGTAAAACTCTAGGTAACACAAGAACCCCACTACATAGATACTCCCCCAAATAATTCCCGGTAAAATCGTCGCCAAGGTATTGGGATTCCCGACCAAAGACTGAAGCGCCCAAGGAAGGCTCACAATAATGGTTAAACCTACCATGAAGCCCGTGACCATGCCCCACAATGCACGCCCCAACTTTAGGTAGACTTGCCGCACGATATAGGTGAGAAATAAGGTCGAGGTGAACGCATAGCTCGCCTGCACCGAGCCAGTAACGGCCGCGATCCTCACGCCATCTCCCCAATTTACAAAGACTGCCCAGCCGCCGTAAACCAAGGCAGCTAGAATACCTGACAACAGGTCAAATGCCTGAACATGACTCCGAATGAATCGGTAGAATCTGTTGGAAAAAATCATGGCGAGAGAGGCGTTGTCGGAGGCTACGATCCACAAGGGATAAGACCAAAATCCCACAATTTTGATCAAGATCCGATTGATTTTATTCCTCTGCCGCCCTGACAACGGTTGATTTGTTCGCTCTCTACAGCGCATCATACGCCTCATGCAAACCCGCCGCATCGTATTCATGGCCTCCGATCCCATCGCTCTACCAGCATTGGAATGGAGCAACGCTCCTGATAATGGACTCGAATTAGTCGCCGTTTTCACGCAACCGGATCGGCGTGTTGGGCGCGGCAAAAAACTCACACCGAATGAAGTCAAGATTTGGGCTGAAGCGAAGAATATCCAGGTTCATCAGCCCGAAAGGCTTGGAGCTGAGACCGTGCGATGGTTCCGGGAGCAGTCCATCGATCTCTGTTTGGTGATGGCATATGGACACTTCCTTAAACAGGACCTGCTCGATGCTCCGAGCTATGGCACGCTGAACCTTCATGGATCGATCCTTCCAAGCTACCGCGGGGCATGTCCTGTCGAAGCTTCGATTTTAGATGGTTTGACGGAAACGGGAGTATCGCTGATGCGGCTCGTCAAGAAGATGGATGCTGGGCCCGTTGTAGACGTTGAGAAGATCCCGATTTATCCCGACGACACCGCGCCTATTTTGCGCACTCGTATGGCTCATGCGTGTCCAGCCCTTCTCGATCGTGCTCTCTCGAGAGTCTTCGACGGAACAGCACCACTCGATGAACAGGATCACAAATCAGCAAGCTTTGTGCGGAGGCTGTTCAAGGCCGATGGAATCATCGATTTCTCACTCTCCGCTCAAGAAATCGAACGACGCTCCCGAGCATTTTCGCCCTGGCCTGGAACGGTGATACGTTTTGGCGACGATAACATCAAGGTCGAGGGAGTCAAAATCGGGCGCGGCATAGACGCAACTGCTGGTACCGTAATCGAAACCGACCCAGGGCTGGGCATACAGTGTGGCGAGGATGCCATCTTTCCACAGAAGCTGCAGCGCCCTGGAGGTAAGATGCTCCCCACCAAAGACTTCCTAAATGGCTACAATCTGACAGTGGGCATGCGGGCAAATTGGGTTCCCTCGGAACCCGTGATCACGGCGCAACCATACGGTTATACGCAGGTTAGAAATACTCAGTAATTCAAAATAGATTTGAACGCACCGAAGCGTTTCGATGTTTAAATTTTCATGACTTTTCTACTTCGCACCTTCACTCGCTTTTTTCCTTTATTTTGCATCACGACTGCATCCCTTTGGGCTCAGTCTGACGATCTACGTCTCAGAGTCGCAAACATGGCTCAAGACCTTGGACTCCTCACGCGCGAGGTGCGCGCCTTACGCTTAGAAATCGACACGCTGCGCGGTGAAAACCAGGCCCTCATCGAACGATTGAGAAATAGCGATGCACTGCGCGCTCAGATGCTCGTTCTCGGCGAGAAGCTCGACTCAGAAGTGACTCGTATCGAAAGGGCCATCACCACATCAGATCAAGCGCTCAAGAAAGAGGTGCTCACCACAGTTGCTGATCAAATCGACCTACTCACCGCTCAAATCAGCAAGACGCTCAATGCCCTCGGACAGGTCAGCCAGACCCAACCAGCAGCGCCGACTCAGCCAAGTATCGTTTTTGACGATGACTACCCGGTCGGTGGTCTGCCCTACGAGGTGATCAGCGGTGATACCTTAAGTGGGATCGCTCAGAAAATGAAATCGCGGGTGATCTGGATTCAAAAAGCAAACAAGATTGCTGATCCCACGAAACTTCGAGTTGGCCAAACTCTGTTCATCCCTCAAGCTGACTGATTTTTACACTATGGCGCAGTCGAAAAGCAGATTGGGACGTGGATTGGGTAGCTTAATTTCTGGAGGGGTATCCGCGGCACCCAAAAAATCTCCAGCCAAAAAGGCGAACGCCCCTTCTAAGGCAGAAGCTGCGAAGACTCCTCCTACCAGCAGCACCTTCCAGTTGGTGGAGATCAGCGTGTCCAAAGTTGTAAGCAATCCATATCAGCCACGCCGAGAGTTCCGCCAAGACCAGATAATGGAACTGGCTCACTCTATTCGCGCAGAAGGACTGCTCCAGCCCGTCGTCGTTCGAGAAAAGGACGGCAAATTCGAGCTCATTGCCGGAGAGCGCCGTCTACGGGCCTTCCAATTCCTAAAAATCCTCAAGATACCCGCACGTATTATTACTGCCAGCGACGCGTCTAGCGCTGCCTTGGCCCTGATAGAAAATCTACAGCGCGAAGGCCTGAATCCGATTGAGGAAGCCTACGGTTTTGCCAGCTTGATAGGCGATTTTGATCTCACCCAGGAAGAGGCCTCGGAACGAGTCGGCAAAGGCCGTGCGACCGTCGCCAACTCGCTGCGTTTGCTCAATTTAGATGAGAAAATCCAGGGCTATCTGGCAAAAGGACTTATTTCCACAGGCCATGCAAAAGTCATCCTAGGGCTGAGCGAACCGGCCGAACGCGAGATGCTGGCACAGCGCATCATCGAGCAAGGCATGAGCGTGCGTGAAGCTGAAAAAGCCTTGAAGCGCCTTAAAGACGGCAGCGGAGGTAAACATTCCCAATCAGGCAAAAGCGAAAACGCTGCTGTAGCTGACCTTGAGCGCAAATTAGCTTCTCAGCTTAACACGCCTGTATCGCTGAAGCACTCAGCCAAGAAGGGCAAAATCGTTATCGAATATTTCGGCAATGATGACCTCCAACGTGTCCTCGAACGACTCGGGCTAAGCAGCGAATAGAATCCCGAACTCCTTCCCAACCTAGACAACCCAAACTAATTTATGGACTCAAAAGTGTTTGATTACGCCAAGGAAGAATACGCCGCCCTCGGCATCGATGTTGAAGCCGTGCTCTCCCAGCTCGACGCTATCCCGATTTCCATACCCTGCTGGCAGGGCGACGATGTAGCCGGGTTCGAGAAGCCCGACGCAAAACTTGGCAGCGGCGGTGCCGTTGTCACCGGAAACTACATGGGCAAAGCGCGCAGCATCGCAGAGCTTCAATCGGACGCAGAAAAAGCCTTCTCGCTCATTCCCGGCAAAAAGCGTTTTAATCTTCACGCCAGTTACGGAGATTTCTTTGGCACATTGCCCGAACGCAACGCCATCACACCCGAAAATTTTGCTGGCTGGGCAGATTGGGCCAATAGCCAAGATGTGAAGCTGGATTTCAATCCAACCTACTTCTCCCATCCAAAATCCGACGACGGATTCACACTCGCCAGTTTAGACGTAGGCATTCGTGAATATTGGATCGAACATGGCATAGCCTGCCGCAAAATCGCAGAGTCTTTAGGCAAGGCAGTAGGTGAGACCGTAGTGACAAATTTCTGGATTCCAGATGGTTATAAGGACACGCCGATCAACCGCCGAATCCACCGACAGCATCTCGAAGCATCGCTGGATAAGATCTTTGCGGAAAAAATCGATCCAGGGACTAACATCGATGCTGTGGAATGTAAGCTGTTTGGGATCGCATCAGAATCCTACGTCGTGGGTAGCCACGAATTCTACCTCAGCTACGCAGTGAAAAATCAGATGACCCTGTGTCTCGATGCGGGCCATTTCCACCCCACGGAAACCCTGGCAGACAAAATCAGCTCTGTGATGCAATTTGTCCCTGGTCTACTTTTCCACCTGAGCCGCGGCGTCCGGTGGGACAGTGATCACGTGGTGATCGTCGACGATGCCACACAAGCTGCAGTGAGCGAAGTCGTGCGAGGAGGTTACCTCGAGCGCACTGCGATCGGGCTCGATTTCTTCGACGCCTCGATCAACCGCGTGGCCGCTTGGGTAATCGGTGTGCGCTCCGTTCGCAAAGCCCTACTCAACGCGCTCTTAGAGCCAACCGCAAAACTCGAAGCAGCCGAGGCAGACGGAGACTATACCGCGCGCTTGGCTTGGCTCGAGGCTTCAAAATATCTTCCCTCTCAGGTAGTATGGAATGCGTATCTCGAGCGCTCCGGCGTGCCCTCGGAGTTTGCCTGGATGGACGAGATCAAAACATATGAGCGCAACGTGTTGAGCGCTCGTTAAGGCCATCACTCATTCTCTTTTGCTATCGATTAGTCAGAATCAGCGGGAGGTTTTTTCGGTGTAATAGCGTTGCTCATACATTCTCCCTATTTTTGCACTCGCTTTTAAAGTTTATCCCTAGCCGTGTCGACGTTTGACGGGTATGGATAACCTGCTGGACCCGCCTAGTCCTGAGGAGGAAAACGACCTCTTAAAGAATGAAACCGAGCTGAAGGATAACTTCTTCCGCCAGTTTCGCCGTCGGGTCTTGCTCATCGACGACACCGAAAGCGTGCTCAATGACTATGAACGCATCCTGCGCCCCGAGCCCGAGGATGACCTCCTCGGCGAAATGGAGGATTTTCTATTCGATGACGAAGATGAATCAGATGGTAAAACAGAGAAAGGTGAGGCCAACCAGGAATACGAATTTGAACTCGCTTTCGCCCCTCAGGGTGAAGACGGATATAATTTAGCCAAAGATGCCAGAGATA
Organism: Opitutales bacterium; assembly: GCA_013215165.1. Lineage (NCBI taxonomy): Bacteria > Pseudomonadati > Verrucomicrobiota > Opitutia > Opitutales > Opitutales bacterium. Next base: position 44,963 of record JABSRG010000004.1, read on the forward strand.
AAGGGGAGCCTTTCCAACTCGCCTTCGTAGACATGCGGATGCCGCCCGGCTGGGACGGTTTGCAAACCATCCAGGCGATCATGCGTATCGACCCGGATATGCACTTTGTAATCAGCACCGCATACAGTGACTTCACGTGGGCGGAGACCATGGATAAAATTGGCCAAGCAGATTCTGACCGCGTGCTCATACTTAAAAAGCCTTTTGACACCTCTGAAGTCTGGCAGATGGCAGTCGCTTTGACTGAAAAATGGTTTTTAAAGCAGACCGCGAAAATCCGTGAAACGGAACTCGCGGAACTCGTTAAAGTCCGTACATCAGAACTCCTTAAGACCCAAGACAGCCTCGTAGAAGCGCGCAACCAAGCAATCGAAGCCAGCGAGGCGAAGAGCCGGTTCCTAGCAGGTATGAGTCATGAGATCCGCACGCCGCTTAACGCAGTAATCGGCCTCGCAGAAACACTTCAGTCTCTTGAACTCTCTGAAGAGGCTGTCGAGATGGTAACGACCCTGAATTCGTCCACCGATCATCTGCTTAACATGATCAACGACATCCTCGAATTTTCAAAGATCGAGGCTGGCAAAATGGAATTGGAGAGCATTCGTTTCGATCTCCAGACCTGCATCAATGATGTGATTCAGCTGTTTGGTCGAAAAGCTCACGAAAAAGGTATCGGGCTCTGGTTTTCATATCCGTTTTGGGTTCCCACTCGTGTGGTAGGCGACCCGACACGCTTTAAGCAGATTTTGACCAACTTAGTCTCGAATGCTGTCAAATTCACCGACGAAGGCCAAGTATACGTCTCAGTAAATTTCTCAGAGGGTAAGGACAAAGAAAAACTATTTACGATCACTGTAGACGATAGCGGCCCAGGTATATCGGAAGATTCGCAAAAGAATCTCTTCTCTGAGTATCGTCAGGCAGATAGCTCGACTGCACGCCAATTTGGAGGAACTGGACTTGGACTACAAATTAGCCGGCGGCTCGCTACCCTAATGGGAGGCAATATCCAAGTTGAGAGTACCATCGGCAAAGGAAGCCAATTCCGCGTTACACTTCCCTTTTCTGAAGCAACCGATCCTGAAAATCAAAATATGCGGATCAATACTTCAGAGATGGAGACTCGCGATTTCCACGTTATCGATCTCCGTGGAGACTCAGTCCATCTGGTGGATTGTATGCGGAATTACGCGGGAGGCGTCTTTGTCTATTCGAGCGTTCAGGAATATGCAGAGAAGGCTGATGTCCATGAGCTCGACATCGCGGTAATCAACGTGGACGAACTCACGGAACAGGTGAAAGAGTTATGCGGAGAGATGGACCGAGAAAAACGATGCTCCATTGCTAAGATCATCATTTCACATACTTATCGAAATCCAACAGCGGACGAGGCACGACCTTTCAACATCAGAGGCCACATGACCATGCCCGTAGATGTTTATGAGTTTGTCTACGCCCTCACACTTATCTGCCGCGAACGTGAATTCCATGCCGACACACCGGTAATCACACGTCAACTCGTCCGTATGCGTCGCCAAATCCCGTCCACGGATGAACGCTATGTCGTAGAAGAGCTCTCAGGCCACGTCCTTCTCGTCGAAGACAATGTCGTAAACCAACGTGTGACGAAAATGATCCTAAAGCGTATGGGCATTACAGCAGATGTCGCTGGAGATGGCGCCGAAGCCATCGAAATGTTACGCAGTGGAGAATACGATCTCGCCTTGATGGATTGTAATATGCCCGTGATGGACGGATTCGACGCAACGCGAAAAATTCGAGAATACGATCTCAAGAACCGGCAAGGAAGGGCGATCCCTATAATAGCGATGACTGCGTGCGTAATAGATGAGGAAATTAAGAATTGCTACGATGCGGGGATGAATGACTACCTACCGAAACCAGCAAAGCCGTCAGCGATTTCTATCGCGCTGAAGCGTTGGCTCAATGAGCGATCAACTGAAGGAGGCGTACGTGGCTGAGGCTTCTCCTAGCCCACCTGGCATAAAGCTTTCCACCCGTGAGCTTCCAGAGGTCACGCGAATAGTGACTCGAGGTAGCAAAGACGGCGTAGAACATACCGCCGAAGAGGCTATCCGAGATCTGATGGAAGAAATGGCCGTTCTTGCAGAAAAGGCCAACACGACAGAGATGATCAGTGGCATCATCCACAATTTAGGCAATGTCCTCAACAGCCTAAATATATCCATCCTCATGCTCGAAGATCGTCTCTCAAATTCTAAAGTTAGCGGCCTTGAGCGCCTTTGTCTGATGATTCAAGAGCATGCTAGCGAAAGCAAATTTCTTAGCGAGCATCCGAAAGGAAAGCATATACCCGATTATCTAGATAAATTGACTCAAGTGCTGAAAGAGGACATCGAGAAATCTCACACTGAAGTGATGGAACTTCAACAATACGTTTCTCACATGAAAGAGCTGACACGTGTGCAGCAAAATCTAGCGAAAAAGAGCAACACACATAGATCAATTGAACCAGTTGAAATGGAGTCGGTCGTCGAAGAGGCCATCCTGTTACATCAGCATTCTTTTAATCGTCACAGCATTGAACTCGTAACGCACTTTGAACCTGGCATCATCGCCGAGACCGATAAGCACAAGCTCATTCAAGTCGTCGTGAACTTTATCTCAAATGCCAAGGAGGCCTGCTCCAGAAAAACGCAGCCCACCCGGCGAGTCATCCTGCGGACCTGGCAAACTCCCGATAACATGGCCTGCATTGAGGTTGAAGACTCCGGGACTGGCATCAGCCCAGAGCAGTTCGAAATGCTATTTCGACACGGCTTCACAACCAAAAAATCAGGACACGGCTTCGGCTTACACAGCTGCCGCAAAATCTCTGAAGAATTGGGAGGATATATCGAGGCATTCAGCGAAGGAATCGGCTATGGGGCCCGATTTAGCGTGTTCATACCCTGCACCCCAACAGTCCACACGTCCCATGATTGATATGCCTGAGGAAACCAGAAATGATACCATGAACCGCCATGTCCTCATCATCGATGACAATCCGAGTATCCATGAAGACTTTAAGCGTATACTCGATCAAGAGCAGGACGAAGCTGGTGAAGCGCTTGATGCCGCAGCAGCATTACTTTTCGAAGAAGATGAGGGTACGAATGGAACTGATGAAGTAGTCACAGAAGAGAGTTTTGAACTAAAGCACGCAATGGGCGGTAAAGAGGGCCTTGCTCTAGTCGAAAAGCACTTGGAAACCGCCAACCCAATATCCGTTGCCTTCGTAGACATGAGGATGCCGCCAGGCTGGAATGGTTTAGAAACCATTGAGCGGCTATGGGCATCTGATCCACGTCTTCAAATTGTCATCTGTTCGGCTTACTCCGATGTCAGCTGGGATACTATTCGCCGTCAGTTTGGCCAGCGCGATAACCTCTTGATCCTCCGAAAACCTTTTGAGCCGGAGGAAGTGCAACAAATCGCAAGTTCGCTAACACAGAAATGGGATCTCGAAACGAACGGAAAAACAATCTACACCGTCGCACCCGAATACCCATTGCGCCTAGTCGAAGTGAAGCCCAAAAAAGTGACTGCTAAAGCACTGATTTGTGACGGGTATGTCTCACTCCCCAATGGCGAAAACCGCAAGGTCTTCCGCAAGGATTCGTCAGATGCCCCAACGACCCCGACCCGTGCATTGACTCAATTTGTTGAATCGCAAGAAAATGTCGTCGAGGAGCTCTCGGAAAAACTTGCCATGGAGTCTGGCAAACTCGATCAAGCACGGACGCTGCTCGCGTCGATGCAGCGCGATGAAGTAAGCTCCTTGGAAGATCTAGCAAATCCCTGACCTAGGGATTCAGTACACTTCGCTAGTCGACTCGCCATTACAGAGAGCCGCGCATGAACTATAGCCTACTCCCAGACGAGTTACGCCCATGTCGATGTACGCTTGAGCCTGCTCCGCAGTGCGAATGCCCCCGGACGCTTTTACCTGTATGCGGCCGTCAGCGGCCATAAGCATAGCCGAAATCGCTTCAACCGTTGCCCCACCCCCAGCGAATCCTGTTGAGGTCTTTACCCAATCCGCACCGGCAGTAATGCTAACCTCGGTCGCTCGTATAATTTCAGCTTCCTGGAGAAAAAACGTCTCGAAAATTACTTTAAGAGGGACACCCGCATCCCGGGTTACCGACGAGACCGCCTCGATGTCCTCGGCAACACCACCCCAATCTCCCGATCTCACCAGGCCAAAATTGACGACCATGTCGATCTCAGCGACCCCCAAGTCAATGTAACGCGCGGCTTCATCAGCCTTACTCGCACTCAGGGTCGCTCCATGCGGAAAGGCGAGTACGACACATACATCCGTTTCGCTTCCAGCGCATAGGTCCTTAGCCAGGGCGATATCCCAAGGACGCACGCAGGCAGTCCGGGCCGTGTGATCGACGCAGGTTTGTATCGCAACGCGCGCGTCGTCACGCGTCATTTCCGGCTTCAATACCGCAGCATCCAGATAGCGAGAAAGATTCATAGGGTCTGGACGTTTAAATCCTAGTGCCGCGACTGCTGACGAGTGAGCGAAACTTCTCGAGGAACTGCTTAGTGAGTTCACCGGGTTTGGCATCTCCAATAGGCCGACCATCAATACCAGTGACCGGTACGATCTCAGCCGCAGTGCCCGTGAGGAAGCATTCATCGGCACACCACATGTCGTATCGCGTGAGATTACCTTCAACTACCTCAACTCCGAGTTCGCCAGCAATGCCCATAACAAAATCACGCGTAATACCCTTGAGCGCCCCTGCGCTAGTTTCAGGAGTATAGAGTTTACCTTTATGTACGATGAAAATGTTGTCCCCCGTGCACTCGGCGACATAGCCCTGGTCATTCATCATTATGGCCTCGTGATAACCAAGCTGCTGACATTCGATCTTGGCTAAGATATTGTTGAGATAATTGAGCGACTTTACCATGGGAGGCAAAGCTGCCGGGTTTATCCGGCGTGAAGGAACAGTGATGATCTCCAGCCCTTTCTCATAAAATTCTACTGGGTAGAGCTGTATCTTATCTGCGATGATGATGAGCTGTGGCTCGACGCAGTTGTGAATCGATAATCCCAAGGTTCCCACACCCCGTGTTGCAACAAGGCGTATATAGCCGTCTTTCAGATCGTTAGCACGGCAAGTCTCACAGATTGCCTCAGCAATCTCCGCCCTGCTCCAGGGCATCTTGAGCAAGATGGCCTTGGCCGAATATTCAAAGCGCTCCAAGTGCTCATCTAGCAGAAACACACAGCCGTCATAGAGACGGATCCCTTCAAAGATCCCGTCACCATACAAAAGACCATGGTCAAAGACCGAGACCTTGGCGTCCTTCTCATCGACGAGCTGATTGTTTAAGTAGATTTTCATGACTAAAACCTACCGATAAACCAAGCCGGAGCCAATCGATCAACTTCTAAAGAATATACGGCTCCTGTAAGAGCTCATCCTTCTCACGAAGGCCTTTGCGCAATTTAGTTATTCGCGAGTTGAGTAATCCACGCTGGTTTTGGAGATCAGCATAGCGAAGATGTAGCATTCGATTCTTTTGCTGGTTCTCTGCTGTCTCAAAAGGGTTCGAGGTCGTTGTATTGTGCGCTAACGCTATCGCTTTGCGCTGCGCCTGGGAATATGGCATAAATAAGCCGTATATCATAAGTGCCAAAGCCACTGCGGACATCGGTATGGTATGACTGCCCTGAAACAAAATACTAAAATACATAGTGAGAATGCCAATGATCTCGATGATGATCGCCGACATCAGACGATTTCCACTGGGTCGGACATCACTGAGGCGTACCCGATTCGCTCTTATGGCCCGCCAACGCTCGGCACTTTTTTTGATGCCATCTATCTGATCTGCGATTTTCGAAAGATCCTGATGGGCACGTTCAAGTTTCTTTTTCTCGAGCTCAATCGAGTTTTGCAGGCTAGTAATCTCATCTTGAACCGCCTCCTCTTTCCTCTCCCACACCGCACGTGCACGGTCTGTAATAGCTTTGTCGATTGTGAAACTCGTTAACTTTTTATATTTCTCGATGTCTTTTGCAACGGAAGCACACACATGCATATTGTGCTTAGAAGAAACGATAAAATCCCTACCGCGTTCGACTACTGATTGGATTTTTCGATAATCATCGGGGAACACCTCTTTAATTAAGTCTAAGCTAAAATATCGAAATACGCTCAAATAAGATAACCATCGCCGCATATCAGCACTGGGGATTCGCTGACAGATGGCTTTAAATTGCTGGCATTTTGAAGCATACTCTGCGTAATTTTCAGGATGCTCACGCTGGCAGTATTCACGTAAAATATTGGCATAATATTCCCCGAGGTGATAACCGCCCCGACTCGCGGTTTCGTCAATAAATTGGCCGTGCTTGAGAACAAAGGGTGCAATTTTTTGCGCCTCTTCTTCGCGATGAAAGATGGACATCGACTCCTCACTAATAAAGGGCAGACAAGCGGCCTGAAGCATCCATAATTTTTGCTCCTCGTCCTTTCCACGAAACACTTTCGCAACCACCGAACTGATCTCGGCTTCGTGTTTCTGTACCACCATAGCCTGGATTTCCTTGGCGACCTCTCCCGGCAAGCCTCGAGTCTTATTGAATATGAGTGTATCCTTTTCCGGAGAGATACCACGGCGCTCCAGCATGCTCTGGATCTCTCCCATTGAGAAAGGCTCCAGATTGAAGGTTATGGGTCGCTCCCCGATAGGAGTGCGCACTGTCTTCAGGAAATCATCATCCGATAGTGTGATAATTAGACGAATGTCTTTTTTCTGAGACTCATAAAAGACCAGAGGCAAGAATTCCTTCATCAACCAGCGAAGGTATTCTGAATCAGCCTTATCAACATCCTCTAATACGAGCGTAATGCGCGGATTTTGGATAAAATTGCCATCTGCATCCGTGAGATTGTTGAAAAGAAAATAGTCCTCAAGGAGCTGCACCCAAATGCGTGTTTTCTCTGATGTTCGCGCCACCCGAGCAGAAAAATCCACATCGAGTGCAGTTGCGGCACCGGATGAATCGGTCTCTGCATGAGAACTATCGCCGCCAGACTCATCCTCTGATGACAACGCAACGCGCCCTGCTTCCCGAGCAAACGTACTCATGATGCGCGTGTGCTCGCTACGGTTTGCAATCATGCCCTTTGTGAGGGCTTCGCGTGCTTTAGACCCACTATTGATCGAATCAGTCGTAGGGACCCGCAACCACAAGTGTGGTTGATGCCCTGAAGTAACAAGCTTCCAGATATGATCGATGAGGGCTGTCTTGCCTACCTGAGCTGGTCCACTTATGATGAGAAAACGATTCGCATCCACAGCGTGGCCAGGCTTGCCCAGTTCCAGCTGCAAGTCCTCTACAATGCGCATCCGACCTATAAAAAGCGACTCCTCCATGAGTAGCTTTAAAAGTCGTCAATTGCTAAGACGTATTGAGAAACTCTGTTTCGCTTCTACCCGCCAACAACCTCACCTAGATCTGGCCAATAGCTTACAGGTAGTTCGACTCGGCAAAATGGCCCGAAAGTGGTGCGGGTAGACGGAATCGAACCGACATCATCTGCTTGGAAGGCAGAGGTTTTACCACTAAACTATACCCGCATTGAAGAAGAGTATGAAAAGCGTCACGCAATTCGGTCGTCAACGGTTTTTCTGCCTGTCGAAATGCGAACGGGTCTAATTGAGGGGACGGGGAATACTTCGGGCTGTCGTTTGGACTGGATCTATAACAAGCGCCGAGAAAGAGGGGAGCTATTGCTTCACGTGAACTTTGAGCCATCTCACGGCAATCGCCATCGTGGTCACGCTATAGGACGTCTGTGCAACCAGCCCTTGTGGTCAAACTAGCTGAAAACTTAATCGATTCCCAATTCCTTCCGGAAATAAGAAATCGTAGGTGCTAACCCCTTCTCAAGCGAAATTTCCGGTTCCCACCCCAAGCAATCCCGGGCACGCTTGATATCTGGTTGACGCTGCTGCGGGTCATCTTTGGGAAGATCTTTATGAATCAACTTCGATGATGACCCCGTCTGCTCTAGAATCTGTTCAGCTAGCTCGATCATAGTAAACTCACCCGGATTGCCGATATTCACAGGCTCATTGACCCCATCGACCTTCATGAGCTGCATCATGCCGGCGATAAGGTCATCCACATAACAAAATGATCGAGTCTGACGCCCATCTCCGAAAATAGTAATATCTTCTCCTTTCAGAGCTTGAACTATAAAATTAGACACCACACGGCCATCATTAGGGTGCATCCGCGGACCATAGGTGTTGAAGATGCGCATGATCCGGATATCGACACCGTTCTGATTATGGTAGTCATTGAATAGCGTTTCGGCACAGCGTTTGCCCTCATCGTAGCATGATCGTGGACCCACAGTGTTCACATTTCCCCAATAGCTTTCCGGCTGAGGATGGATATTAGGGTCCCCATAAATTTCCGAAGTCGAGGCCAGGAGGATGCGAGCGTTCAAACGCTTGGCCAGACCCAGTGAATTAATCGCTCCCATCACCGACGTCTTGATGGTCTTGATCGGATTGTATTGGTAATGAACCGGAGATGCAGGACAGGCGAGATTGTAGATAGCATCGACCTCAAATTTGAAGGGATCGACCACATCATGACGCACGAGCTCAAAACGGACATCATTGAGCAGATGCTCGATGTTCTTCTTACGGCCAGTGAAAAGATTATCCAAGCAGATGACCTCGTAGTCCTCCTCAATCAGACGGTCGCACAAATGGCTTCCAAGGAAGCCGGCTCCACCCATAACCAATACACGTTGCCTATCCATTGCCTCAGATCATTTGGGCTCGGCCAAACATCTCAAATATCAAATCACTAAAATTTCAGGACCTGCACTCAGAACACTCCGCATACATTCAATCGCTTGCAGAAGGTAGTCGAAATGGTGGGAGCTGCGGGAGTCGTTCCGAGCCCAGACTATCAGGGCGACAAGACCGGGCTTGGGCAAAGCTCAAGAACCGGACCACCCAGGGGAGACTCCTCGCGGTGTAGGTTCCCCAGCATAAAAAAATACAGGTTTACAACATCCGTGTCGGAATGGTGGGAGCTGCGGGAGTCGAACCCACGACCTCTACCATGTCAAGGTAGCGCTCTAACCAACTGAGCTAAGCCCCCGCAATTGGGGAAAGAAGAAAAATCGATTTTGGAATCAGAATGGTCAAGGTTTTTGTCCCACATTGTACAAATTCAAGCTTGCAGTCAGAGATCCACAATTCTTTGTTTCAACTTTTATTCAGGCTTACGGAGAGGTGACAGAGCGGTCGATTGTGCATCCCTGGAAAGGATGTGTGGGGGTAACTCCACCGAGGGTTCGAATCCCTCTCTCTCCGCCATTTAGCGCAGCAAAAGCGGAAGTGATGGATGAGAACCCGAGCAGAGGGTCGACGCAGTGAGCAGAGCGAACGAAGATGGGACCACCGCAGGTGGGTCGCACAGCGATTGCGAAGCAACCAATCCCTCTCTCCGCCATTTTGCGATTTTGACAACCTGCGCCAAGTCGAGAAAATGCGCAGCTGGGTAACAGACTTTGACATTCAAAAGCTATTTCCAGTATCCCTCAGAATGAATGTTTCCCTAACCGATAAGCTCGAAGACTTTGTCAACGAACTCGTGGAGCAAGGTCGCTACCGCTCTGCCAGTGAGGTGGTGCGCGAGGGACTTCGCCTGCTTGAAATTCGGGAAGCCCAGCTTAAAAGCGCGACTGAGGGGAATGTCGAACCAATGGAAGAGAAGAAGAATTGAGAGCTATGCCTGCTAAGAAAAAAACAACTAAGGTAGCCGAACCGTTTGAAAAGCAGCTTTTCAAAGCTGCTGACAAGCTGAGGAAGAATATTGATGCTGTCGAATACAAACACGTCGTTCTCGGGCTGATCTTCCTGAAATACATCTCGGATGCTTTCGAGGAGTATCGCGAGAAGCTAAAGGCAGGTGAAACAGACTTTGGTGATGGCGAATACATCGACCTTGAAGACCGTGATTTCTACGCTGGAGCTGGAGTGTTCTGGGTTCCACAGGAGGCTCGTTGGGAAACGATCCATGCCGTTTCTAAGCAGCCTACTATCGGGAAAGTTCTCGATACGGCTATGGATGCCATTGAGCGAGAAAACAGCTCATTAAAAGGCGTTCTGCCGAAAATTTACGCTAAAGAGAACCTCGACCAGCAAACGCTCGGTGGTTTGATAGACTTAATCGCTGATACCGCAATCGGAGATGCTGCCGCCCAAAGTAAAGACCTACTCGGTCGTGTCTATGAGTATTTCCTTGGTGAGTTCGCCAATACCGAAGGTAAGAAAGGACGCCAGTTCTACACGCCAAAGTCTATTGTTCGTCTAATGGTCGAGATGATCGAGCCTTACAAAGGGCGTGTCTACGACCCTGCTTGTGGTTCAGGTGGCATGTTTGTCATGTCCGAAAAGTTCGTGGAAGAACACGGCGGCGGACTGGATGACATTTCCCTCTATGGTCAGGAGAGCAACCAGACCACTTGGAAGCTGTCCCGTATGAATCTTGCCATCCGTGGCATCGACGGCAGCGGGATCAAGTGGAATTCGGAAGGCTCCTTCCTGAAGGATGAGCACCGTGACCTCAAGGCCGACTACATCATTGCCAATCCGCCCTTCAATCAGGACGAATGGGGCGTGGAGTTGCTCCAAGGGGATGCTCGCTGGCAATATGGCACACCGCCCAAGGGCAATGCCAACTATGGCTGGATTCAGCATATGCTCTACCACACTGCACCGAATGGGATTTGCTCTCTGGTGCTGGCGAATGGCTCGCTCTCATCGAACCAATCTGGCGAGGACGAAATTCGTGAAGCCTTGGTTCGGGCAAACTTGGTGGATTGCATTGTCGCTCTGCCTAAGCAGCTTTTCTACAATACTGGCATTCCTGCTTGCCTCTGGTTCTTGCGTCGTGGTCGAACGAATACAGAGACTCTATTTATCGATGCTTCGAGCATGGGCTACATGGAAGACCGCACTCACCGCGCTTTTGCAAAGGAAGACATCTCCAAAATTCGCGACGCCTACTTGAATTGGCGCAAAGGCAATGGCTACGAAGATGAGAAGGGCTTCAGCAAGTCAGCGAATCTCACAGATATTGAGAAGCACAGCTTCATCCTGACACCTGGGCGATACGTCGGTGTTCCTGACGAGGAAGATGACGGTATACCCTATGAAGAAAAAATTGCATCACTCACAAGCAAACTCACGGAGCAGATTAAGAAGGAAGATGCCTTAAATCAGGAAATCCAGAGCCAGCTCTCCAAAGTCGGTATTTATATCAAGTTATAGCCATGCCCGACAATAACGAGATCATTCTTTATACGACTATCGACGGGCTGACGCGCTTGGAGTGTCGCTTCGACTCCGAGACCCTTTGGCTGTCGCTAAATCAGATCGCCGAACTCTTCGATAGAGACAAATCGGTCATCTCCAAGCACCTCAAAAACATCTTTGAAGACGCTGAACTGGAGCGCGATTCAGTTGTTGCAAAACATGCAACAACTGCCGCCGACGGGAAAAGCTATCAAGTAGACTTCTATAATTTAGAAGCCATTTTTGCGGTAGGCTATCGCGTGCGTTCGCCCAGAGGGGCTCAATTCCGCAATTGGGCCACAAAGATCCTCAAAGAGTATATGACACAAGGCGCAGCATTGGACGACGAACGCCTCAAAAACCCAGACAGTAGCCCACTCTTCGAGCGCATTCTTGCTCGCATCCGAGACATCCGCTCATCGGAGAAAGTCTTTTGGCGCAAGGTCTGCGATATCTTTGCAACAAGCATAGATTACGATGGAAAGGCAGAGACTGCACAGGATTTCTTTAAACAGGTGCAGAACAAAATGCACTGGGCAGCGCACGGTAACACTGCCGCCGAGGTCATCTACAAACGAGTTGATGCAGATAAACCACACCTAGGGCTGACCAATTACCAAGGCAACGAGCCCACCAAGCAAGAAGTCGAAACAGCCAAAAACTACCTAAACGAAGCAGAGCTCAACTTACTCAACCGCATCGTCACCGCTTATCTGGAATTTGCAGAGCTACAGGCTCTACAGCGCAAGCCCATGCGGATGACGGATTGGGCAGTCAAACTAGATGACTTCCTCAAGCTTGGAGGGAATGACCTGCTCACCCACGCCGGAGAAATTTCAGCCCAACAAGCCAAGGAGAAAGCGCACTTGGAGTATGACAGATTCCGCAAAGTCATCGACGTTAACGTCTCGCAAGTAGACAGGGACTTGGAAGCTGTGCTCAAAAAACTGCCCAAACCACCATCGAAAGGCGGTTAATGATGAGCAAGATAGATGCTCGAAAATTTCAAGAAGAAAGATTAAAGACCCTACATATGCCCTCGGCAGTTAACGAATTACCAAAAGGTTGGAATTGGTGTGGCCTAGATGATGTTACCACTAGACACTGTGAACAACCATCAACAGGAGGTTATTCACTTGAAACCGATGCTGAAACAATCAAGGAGGGCTGCAAGCTGAGCTTGTCGATAATGAGAAGAAACTCGAGAATCATGAATCTCAACTCAACGATCTACAGTCCACGATTGGATCTAAGGAGAAAGCCAGAGACAGAGAGTTTACAAGTATAGCTAGTCAAAGAGATTTGTGAACAGTGAAGATTAAAAGAAACGAATATGATTTTAGAAAACAAATTAAACCTAACGAACCAAGTTGATCTGGCAAAAGCCGAGGAAGAACTCAGCAAGCGTAAGGCGAAGCAACTTTTTGATTCAGGTAATATTAATAATATTGAGGTTGGAACCTATCAGGGGCTCGCTGACATTCATACTTATCTTTTTGAAGAGATTTACTACTTCGCGGGCAAGTTACGGAAAGTAAACATTGCAAAAGGTAATTTTCGCTTTGCTTCTGTGATGTATCTGGAAAGTTCGTTGAAGCACATTGATGCAATGCCCCGGTCAACCTTCGATGAGATTATTGAAAAATATGTCGAGATGAATGTGGCGCATCCATTCCGCGAGGGAAATGGCCGTGCTACTCGCATCTGGCTTGATTTAATTCTCAAAAAAGAGATCAAGCAAGTGATTGATTGGAACCTTGTTGATAAGCAAGATTACTTATCTGCGATGGAGCGGAGTGTCGTTAAAGACGTTGAGATCAAGCACCTTCTACGGGATGCTCTGACCGATCAAATTAATGACCGAGAACTTTATATGAAAGGTATTGACGTGAGTTATTACTACGAGGGCTACACTACTTTCAAAACCGAAGAACTATAAAGCAATTTATAAACGAGATTTTCGGCCCCCAATGCGGTGAGCCGGTCCAGTCTTTACATACCAATCACAACTTCGGCACAACGGAGATGAGGGTCATTTCGGTTGGGCAGTTGAAGCGGATGATGGGTAGATCGCCGTGGCGGTCACTGCCGAGGCCGGCGGAGACGTTGAATGCTGAATTGGAGACTTCGTGGAACCCGACAGACCAGTCCTTGGGAACGTCACTATTGTGCGTCAGTGGGCCGTAGAAGGGCAGGCGCACTTGACCGCCATGGGTGTGTCCAGCGAGTGACAGATCGACTCCATAATCGATGGCATCGGGGATGAAATCGGGTCCATGTCCTAACAAAATGCTGAATACGTCCGGACTCTTGGACTCGACCCATTTGCGGATATGCTGTTCGGCCACACCGGGCCGTCGCGATTGATGCAAACTCAGTGCTTTGATCTCGATGAGGTTGCCTGCATCCGAGACGATGCGCTTGGGCCAAAAATCCATCATAACGAGCGGACTCTCCTCTGAGACGGGAATGCGGTAAAATCCTCCATCCGCGTCACCATATACGCCCCAAAATCCGAACTCTGGCTCAAATTGTGAGAGGTGTGGTTTCAACGCTTCCCAATGGGGTTGCAATGGCTCTCCCCGCTCAAGTTCAAACCAATCGCCAGTGAACACCACCATATCAGCATTGAGGGCTGCCGCCCGAGCTAAGGCCTTCTTTTCGTGCGGTCCAACTTCTAGGGCTTCAAGATCAGAGATATGGAGGAGTGTAAACGGTTCGCGGATTTTATCAGACTGTAAGGTCACTTTCCGCACCACAAGCCGACCGTGCTCAAAATCGGTCACATACCAGCGGAAAAACCACACCACACCGGCTGCGCCCATCCCAAGCATCCCGAGAAGCCAGAGCGGACCTCGCACACGAGAAAACTGTAATCCCGCGAGCATGAAAAACACAGCGACCCCGGCTAGCACGCGTGGAAACCATCCGAAATTGTAGTCAAACCCCTCGCGAATCACGGCGTAGTCGAGGGCTTCATACGCCGGCCACCAGACCAGGTTTCGTCGCACTACCCAAGCCAATACCGAGCAGTAGATAACCATACCGATTAGGAATACTGCGATTGCTTTAATTGAGATCCTTGATGACATGGTGCACTTTACATGACTGAGATGCTCTCAGAAATATCAATAGCATTGTCAGGATATCTAGATGGATGCCGCTTAATTCAGTTTGTCATTTGATGCATTCTTGTGAACCTGCCCGCCATGAAACGTCTGCCGATACTTTTGCTCTTGTGCGCGTCCCTGCTCTCTGCCCAAGAGGAGCCACTCGTAGATGAATTCCCTATCTGGGGCTGGACGGGCAGTTATGGAGCCGACGCGACAATCAATTTTCGCATCGAAGGCAATCGCCTGCGGGTCTACATGCTCGACGCGGAGATGCAGCCTTTTGACTCGGGCATAGAGCGCATCAATGCGCGCATTAATCCAAGGGGCGACGATCCATTTTTCCTTCCGCTGAACTTTGACGCTGCAAAACTTTTCTTCACCCATCCACGCTTTATCGGCAAGCCGCATATCTTTCAGGTGACGTTGTTTCTCATTGACGATGATGGGGAAGCCGAGCGCTCGTATTCATTTTTCCTGAGCCAAACCGGTAAAAACACTGAACCGAAGTCGTAGTGGCAGAATCATCACATAAGCGTTCAAGCCCTTCTCCGTTTTCTCTGCCCAATGTTCGGATGTTCTTGTTATTCCGGGTATTGTTCAATGCCCGCTACTACTATCCGATCTATGCGCTGCTCTTCTTAGATTTCGGCTTGGAGATCGAGCATTTCTTATGGCTCAATATGATCTGGGCCATTGGGATTGTCATATTGGAAGTTCCGTCTGGAGCTTTGGCCGATACGCTTGGAAGGAGAAAGCTACTCGTGGCCGGTGGCTTCTTCATGATTGTGGAGATTGCGCTTTTTGCCTTCGCACCCACAGGCAATGTGCCCCTGCTTTTCGGACTGCTGGTGGTGAATCGGATTCTTTCTGGAGCCGCTGAGGCACTGGTAAGCGGAGCTGATGAGGCGCTTGCCTACGACACGCTCAAGAATGCAGGCATGGAGAAAAGCTGGGACCGTGTGCTCGCGCGGCTCATGCAAATTCAGTCCCTAGCATTCGTAGTGGCACTGGCAGTAGGGGGTGTCGTCTATGATGAGCGCTTCCTCAACGCCATGGCCAGTGCTATCGGTTTTGAATGGGGTCTTGATCGCGAAGACACGATGCGGATTCCGCTCTACCTGACGCTTATCAATGCAATCTTTGTGTTAATCGCGGCTCTGCGCATGAAGGAGCCACTAACCAGTACTGAAACCCGCGAAACGGTAGGCGGGCAATCTTTTTTCGAGGGCAGCGATAAGCACCTTAATACAATGACGCAGGGCCCAACAGAGGATAGCTTCTGGTCGGAAACGCGACGTTCTTTCTCTTTAATTCTGAAGGCAGGCAAATGGATCTTCCAGACACCGTTCGCTCTGGCAGTGATTTGCGGCGGCTTTCTCGTCGATAGTTTTCTCAGAACGTTTGTTACTTTCAACAGCCAGTATTATCAGATCATCCAACTCCCGGAAGCGTCTTACGGGATCATCGGAGGTGCGCTTTCAGGATTTGGTGTCATCTGGCCAAGCATCGCTCAAAAGATGAGCCAGCGCTTTGGCCCAATGACCAACTACCTTATCGTCTGCGGCCTGACAGTTCTCGGACTCACCGGCGCCTGTTTGTTCGTCCCCTATGTGGGTGTGATTTGGGTGGTTGTGATGATGGTGGGTTGGGCCTTTCTAAATTACTTTCTCTCAACTTACCTCAATCGCGTCACGCCGTCCGAACAGCGCGCTACAGTGCTGAGTTTTCGCGGACTTTCTTTCAATTTAGCATATTTCACGATCTCCCTATTGGTGAACCTGCGTCTCGATCAGGTGGAACCAGCAGTCCTTGCTGCCCAGCCGGGAATCGGCGATCGAGCACTGGAAAACGCCAAGTTCGTCGCTGTGATGCCCTCGCTCCCAATTGCTTTCTTGATCTCCGTAGTGATTTTTTTAGTTTTCACAAAATTCACCGTATCCCCAAAAGATGTTCCCCCACCCCAGACTGAGCATGCATAGAACTTTGGCGATTTGCCTGGGGCTGTTGTTGGGGCCCCACTTCCTGGCTGCGCAGGACCTGTATGAAATTGGCGAACCGACGGACGAGGAGCAGCTATTCGTAGAGCTGATTAACCGGGCACGTGCCGATGCAAACGCCGAGGCTCAACGCCTCGCCAACACGACTGACCCAGATGTGCTCAACGCGATCAATCAATTTGGGGTGGATCTCGGATTGATGGTCGAGCAATTCGCGACGCTCACCCAAGTCACCCAGCCCTTGGCTATCAACGCCGCACTGCAACAGGCGGCATACCTCCACAGTGTGGACCAATTCAACAGCGGCCTTCAATCGCATACGTCATCGTCTGCCGCGGTTTCTCCCAACGTCGCCGGCGAATCCGTCGGCGATCGCGTCTCAAATCAAGGTTATCAATTTCGCACTGTCCGTGAAAACGTCTTTGCCTATGCCGACTCGGTTTATTATGGCCACGCTGGCTTTCAAATAGATTGGGGCGACGAAGGAACAGTCGGCGGCATGCAAGATCCTCCAGGACATCGGCAAGCCATCCATAATCCAGACATCCGGGAGATCGGCGTGGGGATTGTTTATGGGACGAACCAGGTGAGCAACTTTACGCCCGTTGGCCCGATGGTAGTCACCCAGAATTTCGCCGAACAGCTCAATGGGGATCCATTGATTACTGGAGTCGCTTTTCTCGATATAGACGGAGACCAATTTTATGACGAAGGCGAAGGCTTGGGCGGCATCGAATTACGCATACCAGGCAACGCATTCTACGCTCAGACAGCAGGCTCTGGCGGGTATAGCCTACCCGTAAGTAACAATGGTAATTTCTCCGTCACGATCAGTGGCCCTAGTATAGACACCCGGAATGAATCCGTATCCATCACAAACCTGCAAAATAGTAAGCTAGACCTCATCTACGAGTATAGCGAAACCAGGCTATCTGCCCCGACATCTCTCAGCGAAGGCGTTTCAGCGACCTTCACCTCCAGCAGTCAGTATGGTGCCACTGGCTATGAAATGCGTGTCGCGCGCGGGAGTGGTTTTTCTGAGTCTCTCGGTGCTGAGAATGGCACAACCGGAGTCTCTCACCAACTTCCCGAGAATGGTGAGTTGGTTCAAGCCGCGGTGGCAGCTTCGGGCTTAAGCGCCTATCAATTGTCGAATCTGGCAGTCGTCGGCGGTTTCGTCATCGGGAGCAGCATCGAAGATGCATGGCTTGAAATTGAGGGCGACTTGCTGATCGATGCGGGTGCGACACTGACCTTTGATGATCGCATAACAACCATCAGTGATAGTCAGATTCCCATTGTTGAAATCTCGACTGATAGCGGGGCGACGTGGGCCTCAATTCTGAACAGAACGCAACCCCTCTTTCCTGAATCTTCGTTCACAGCACAATCGGTATCCCTAGCAAACTACGAAGGTCAAATCGTTCAGATCCGGTTCTTTCTGGATCACCAAGGGGGAACGGTCCAGTTCGGATCAGGTTCCAACACGGGATGGTTCGTCGATAACATCCGCGTCAATGACGCCCAGTTCATCCAAACGGTGGATTCGGTCACTTCTTCGACTACGACCTTCACCTTTACGCCAGAGATCACGGGTTCGCTTATTTTCAGAGCGCGCGCACTTAACGGCGAACGGGCTTTCCCCTTTGGTCCAGTGATGAGCTTACAAGTCGGCGATGGCGGCATACCAGACACACTGGTTACTGTGTTCCCAGACGCTGAACTAGTCGCTCAAGATTGGGCTTTCGTTTCCTGGTTCGGACTCTTCAACACTGCTGACGCTCCCTGGATTTATCACAGCGAATTGGGATGGCTCTACGCAGTCAAACGCAGCGGCGATGACGGCGTTCTACTCTACCATCCCCAGCTCGAGTGGCTCTGGACCACAGACGAAGCTTTTCCCTATCTTTATCGACTCAATCAAGACCGCTGGCTCTTCTTCACGGGAGACAATGAGGAACGTGTTTGGTTTTACGATTTCGAAGCTGACTCAGACAATCGCTGGTTCACGTTTGACTGATTCATTGTGATAGCGCGCGCGAAAAAACATGTCGGAATCTACGGCGGCAGTTTTGACCCCATTCATCTAGGCCATCTCATTGTAGCTCAGGACTGTCTTGAGCAAGCAGGCTTGGAGTCTGTCATTTTCGTCCCTACCGCTCAGTCGCCTTTAAAAAGCCACGCGCCCCGGACTGAGGATAAGCATCGCCTCGAGATGGTAAAACGCTCGATTGCTCACCAATCCGCCTTCAATTGCTCCGATCATGAAATCGAACGGGGCGGTGTGAGCTATACCATTGAAACCATTCAGCACTTTAAGAACAAACAGCCAGAGACTGAATTTCACCTAATCATTGGACAGGATCAGATAGAACAGCTCCTCGCCTGGCACGCTATAGAAACGCTGGTAAAAACAGTGAATTTCATAGCGGTTTGCCGCCCAGGTTACACGGCAGAGCCGCCCAAGATCCCCGGTATTCGTTTTCAGACCATCGAAACCCATGCCATGGATATCTCCTCAAGCGAAATCCGTGAGCGTTTTCAAAACGGCCTGAGTAATGAGTTATTCCTCCACCCGGAAGTGAGTCGTTATATCACAAAGCAAGGCATTTACGGACATTCGGCGTAATTCTCTCAACGCGACCTCCCAATGACATCTGCAGGTATTGAAAACAGATTCACCATTGCCTTCGACATGAGCTTCTTCTTAATTCTTGACCTTTAAAACATGTCCCAAACCGAAACACCTGATACGCTTCACCACATAAAACTGTGCGCGGAGGCTCTTGAGGCCAAGAAGGCCAGCGAGATCCAGGTGCTCGACGTGTCAGGAAAGTCTTCGATCACTGACTATCTCGTCGTGGCATCTGGGATGTCTGAGCCCCACCTTAAGGCGTTACGCAACGATCTGGAAAAGACATGTAAAGATAACGGGATCAACGTCATCGGCGCTGATAGAGAGACGACGACCGGATGGCTCGTTTTTGATGCCTTCGACTTTATGATTCATCTATTCACCGATGAGCAACGCGCATTCTATGGTCTCGAAACACTATGGAAAGATGCTGTGCCCGTGGAATTAGCATAAGCCCATCGAAGCAATTAGCACAGTTTCGTCTCTCCCCTCAGCGCCTTCGTTTGTTAATGTTCCCCGGAGAATGATCTGATTTTCAGTTGCGAGGTGCCTTCACTCTGAGATAGCCGTGTGAGCTTTGATTGATACACGGACCCCTTACCTGAAATGAAAGAAAAGAAAATCGCATTCGTTGGACTTGGCCGCATGGGCGCCAACATGGCGCGCTGCCTCCATGACAAAGGCTACGATATCGTCGCGTTATTTGATATTCAGCCAGCAATAGCTCAATCCTTGGCAGAGGAACTAGAGGCAACAGCCATAGACACGCTGGCTGAGATCAGCACGCTGGCCGATGTGATTTTTACCGTGGTGACCAACGACGCCGCCATGGAAAGCATCTTTTTCGGCGACGACAACCTGCTCCAGCAAGGGTCAGGACGTGTTTTCATCAACTGCGCGACGCTATCGCCAGGGATCCACCAACGGGTCGAGACAGCTGCCAAAGCGGTTTCAGCGACTACTCTCGAAGCATGCATGGCTTCGAGTATTCCCCAGGCGCGCGATGGCGAATTGTTCCTCATGATCGGCGGTGAAGAATCAGTTTACAGCGATAACAAACCGATCCTCGAAGACCTCAGCAAGGCTTTACACTACATCGGAGCAACGGGGAAGGCCGCCGAGGTCAAAGCACTGGTGAACATGGTCATGAATATAAACACAGCTGCCCTCGCCGAGGGTTTAGGGCTTGGGAAAGCTCTCGGACTCGATCTTGAGATGCTGTGTGACGTCTTCCGGCAAATCGGCGCCAATTCCCGGGTATTAGAGACGGATGCCGAGGATATGATATTGCGGGACCACGACTGCTATTTTTCTGCAGAGCATGCCGCAAAAGACTCGGGCATTGCTCTCGATCTAGCAAAAGCCGAAGGCGTCAGCCTACCGCTCGCTCAAGCGACCTTAGAGCAATACCAAAAAATGGTCTCCCTCGGCTTGGGCGACTTAGACAAATCGGGTGTCGCCAAACTCACGTTTCCCGGACGAAAACCGAGCTAAACGTTCAGTAGATCAATGAATATAACCAATACCTTCGACGAGGTAATCGACCATACTCATGCCAAGAGCGAGTCGCATGAACGCCGTGCCAATTGGATAGTCATCCTGGGACACGGCGTAACGGGTAACAAAGACCGAGACCTGTTGATCGACACCGCGGAGACTCTTCAAGCACGCGGCTTCGATACCCTCAGGATTTCGTTCTCAGGTAATGGTGAGTCCGATGGAGCATTCACGGCATGCACGGTTTCCAAAGAAGTTCAGGATCTTCGTTCTGTAGTGGATGCAGCAGCTGAAGATTATGATCATATAGCTTATATCGGCCATAGTATGGGAGCTGCCGTGGGCGTTCTAGCAACGGCGAACGACGCGCGTATTCAGCTCTTAGTTTCGCTCGCTGGCATGGTCGACACCAAGAAATTTGCCCTCACAGAATTTGGCGAACTTGAACCCGGCAAAGACTGTATGTGGGATGAACGCGATTGCCCCCTTGTCATCTGAATTCATATACGATCTCACACAAGAGGTGGAAAGCGTGAGCAAGAAAGCAAAGGACATCTCCGTTCCATGGCTCCTAATTCACGGCACCGAAGACGATGTCGTTCTGCCCGACGACACACGGAGTATTTTAGACATCAATCTGCCCAATACCACGGCTCACTTTATTGAAGGCGCAGATCATAGTTTCAACGAGCCACCTTATCGCAAAGCGGCGACTGAAAAAATCGGCACTTGGTTTGTTGATCGCCTTTCCTGAAGAGCCTAATCAGCGGAAAACTGGTTGAACTCACCTCTTCGGTAGGGTCGATCAACATGGCTAGATACAGGATTCACCTGATAAAATGTTTCTTCATTCCGGGTATCATCAGACGATATCTAAAAATACCGAACTAGCTATGAGCCGTATCTACATTATAGAGGACGAACCGATCTTAAGAGACCTATTCCAGGAATACCTCCTGGCATCAGATCTCGACATCACGATCGTCGGTTCAAGTGGAAATGGCCAGGAAGCCCTCGCCGAATGTATCGAGCTCAAACCCGACATAGCACTTGTCGATATACGACTTCCTGAAGTGAACGGGTTGGAGATCTTACACATCCTCAAGATGCGGGTTCCGGAAACGAAAGTCCTTATTTTCACCGGATCAACCAATACCAACGCTGTGCGCATTGCCGTGGAAGGTAAAGCAGACGGATTCATCGAAAAGGCCGCGGGCCTCGAACAGTTGGTCGACGCGGTGAAGACAGTTACCCGCGGTGAGCATTATTACAGCCCAGCTGTCTACCGTCAGATTCTGACCTTCAAGACGACTGGGGTATAGAGTCCCAGGCCGATCTCTGTAGGCACGACAGATCGATTGAATTCTCTATTTTAAACAAGCACTTTCCAAGTGTGGGTTAAATGTTACTGCGGGTCTCATGAAAATGTCTTGAACGAACCTTCACCCACCTCATGCCAATAGATCTCGCGATCGCCCGACAAACACATGGAACGATCCCAAAAACCTTGCACATCTGGCTGGCTGGTATTGAAAGCCTCCTTTCCACATGTAGCGAATTACTTGATTTCTCTTCCACACAGTAAATAGCGATCCACTATGACATACATCGTAGACATTAACGCCCGGCAGGTCATCGACTCCCGGGGTAACCCAACAGTCGAAGTCGAGATTGAGCTCGAAGGCGGCGCCATTGGCCGCGCGGCTGTTCCTTCTGGAGCTTCTACGGGCGTAAACGAAGCAGTCGAATTGCGCGACGGCACCTTGTCCGATTCAGATTTTGAAAGCGGGTTCGACTTCAAGGGTCGCTTTCTCGGCAAGGGTGTGACCAAGGCTGTCGAAAACGTCCACAACATCCTCGCCCCTGAGCTCATCGGCCTAGACGCCGCGGATCAAGTCTCACTCGACAGCTTGATGCTCGAGCTGGACGGCACGCCCACCAAATCAAAAATCGGCGCCAACGCCATCCTGGGCGTTTCCCTAGCAGCTGCCAAAGCTGCAGCGCAGCAAGTCGGGCTCCCACTTTATCGCTACATTGGTGGTGCCAATGCCAAGGTCCTACCCGTCCCCATGATGAATATCATGAACGGCGGTGCCCACTCAGATGCTCCCATCGACATTCAAGAATTCATGGTCATGCCTACGGGAGCCGAGTCGTTTTCAGAAGGCCTTCGCATGGGTTGCGAAATCTTCCACGCTCTCAAAAAGGTATTGAAGGCAAAGGGCCTCTCCACAGCCGTCGGTGACGAGGGTGGATTCGCTCCAAACCTCGAATCCAATGAAGCCGCACTCGAAGTCATCGCTAAAGCGGTGAAGGATGCCGGCTTCAAATTCGGCGAAGACGTATTCGTTGCTCTAGACGTGGCCTCTTCTGAGTTTTTCAAAGACGGAAAGTATGTCTTTTCAAAATCCGACAACTCTGTCCGCTCCTCGGTAGAGATGTGCGACTTTCTCGCTGATCTCTGCAAAAAGTATCCCATCATCTCGATCGAAGATGGCTGTGATGAAGGCGACTGGGATGGTTGGAAAATTTTGACTGACTTAGTCGGCGACAAGGTCCAGCTCGTGGGCGACGACTTGTTCGTGACGAACACCAAGTTCCTCCAAAAGGGCATCGATCTCGGCGTAGCCAACTCCATCCTTGTGAAGGTCAACCAAATCGGTTCGCTAACGGAGACACTCGATGCCGTAGAACTCGCTAAGGAAGCCTCTTACACATCGGTCCTCTCTCACCGCTCGGGTGAAACCGAGGATACGACGATTGCGGATATCGCGGTTGCCACCAATTGCGGCCAGATCAAGACGGGCTCACTCAGCCGCTCCGATCGTATCGCCAAATACAATCAACTGTTGCGCATCGAAGAACAACTCGGCGCACACGCTATCTATGGCGGTAAGCTGATGAAGACCGGACTTTAAGAAGGTTGAGGGCTGAAGGATGAATTTTCCTTCGCCATCTCTTGAATTTGCCTCTCGCTGATCTTCGGCGAGGGGCTTTTTTGGGGGCAATGGGTTAGAAGTAGACGCCTCCCATGATAGGATCGACTAAACTTAGGCTGTCTTGCCTGAGCCGAGCTGGGGCTCGGCGTTCCCAGGGATGCCATTGGGATGGACGCCATTAATCTGCAGCAAGTTCTTTGCTCCTCGCGCTGCTTAGCGTGTATCCAGTTGTAGTCGTGGCGCTCTGTCGCCGCGTGGGCCGTTGCTCTGATCGAAACCGAGAACACGAGCCGACTATAACTCAAAGCCCCTTGCTGCGGGAACTTGGATAAACAATCTATGCGCATCTGGAAGATCTGTGATTATAAATTTTGACCACAAATCGCACGGATTTACACAGATTCTTTTTTGTTAAGGCCTATACTATTCAGCACGACCACAATGCAGGTCTCGAGAACCAGTTTTTCTAGCGCTTTGCTGATTCGTATGTCGCAGACCATTCCTTTCGATGAAGTGACCAAAACGGCTTACCTTGTCTCTTCATGTCTTTGGGTCGCGGACCTTCTCTGAGGCCGCAGCGAGTGTAGAGCTTTCTCGCTCGGGCATTTTCTACACGCGGCTCGGTCCAGACCAACTCACAACTAGAACTATGTCGAAAAGCACGGTTAATGACCTCATTCAGTGCAATTGTCGCAATCCCTTTACCTTGGCTTTCGGCGGCAAGTTTGATGTCGAGGCCTGCCATTCCATCCACAAGATTGAAACAAACCTCTCCATAACGACGCACTTGGTCATCAACTACTACAAAATGCCTGAATCCTAATTGGGCATTCCTTCGCTCAAACCACTGCAGAACTGTCGCATCTGTCTCACCCACACCATCAGGAAAGCCAACAGCTTGCATGACTCGGCCGTCATTCCAAAGATCCTTGAGAAAAGGTAGGTCCTCAATTTCGGTGCTCTTTATTGAGATATTTCTGCTGCTCATAGACCGCTCTGCTACTCGTCAATTGGGCCTAATGCGAGATTGGAAACACGGCGACTACCTGAATGTAGACTAGGTCATTGACCAGATGCAAACCGAGGGCTTCGAAGAATTTTCCTGAGCCGTAGAGGGAGCCGAACGCTGTGCGGTCGAAATCGAATTGGGCTTGGAACACATAGCCGTTATCGGAGCGGGTGTAGGTGGCCTGGAGTGTTATTTTGAGCTGGACCCCGCGAATCGTCATCTCGCCGTCTACTTCGACATTAGGACGACCTGGGATACATCCAGGTATTGGGCGCACGGCCTCTATTGAAAAGCGCGCCTCTGGAAAATCATCAGTCTTGAAAAAATCCTCGTGCGTGAGGTGCTGAATGAGCACTTGGTTGAGCTTTGGGTCGTCAATGTCGCCGCAGGTCAGACCAGTCATATCAACGACCAGCTCCCCACCCTGCAGGTTTCCATCGGAGTCGACGCTAATGGAACCCGCCTTAACCGGTGCTTGGCCATCGTGCTGGTTTAGTAAATTGCGACCAATCCAACGGATTTTTGATTGCGAGGCATCGACTGCAAACTCACCTGCGGGCACGCCGTTGTTGCCCGCTGAACCTATCCCATCTGTTACCAACCCTGCAGCTAGCCATGCGTTCAGTCCTCCGCTGACAACTGAAACCTGGGTATATCCCGCAGCAGCCAGCCGCCCTGCTGCGAGTTGGGCCGCTTTAAATTCACCCCTCTCTCCATAGACGACCAGGGATGTATCCTTATCTGGAACAGCCGCTTCCATATCGCTCAAAAAGCTCACGGCGTAGACGCATACGTTCATGCTCCCTGGTATGTGTTGCGCCTCAAATGGGTCGAAAGTGCGGACATCGATAACAATCGGCTTATTATCGGATGTGAGTGCTGCGCTCAGTTCGGCGGCTTCGATGAAGGTCAATTGGGATTCTGGTGGTAGCATGCAGCGACCCTGCACGCATATCTCCGGTTTGCGAACCGCTTAGTCTAATATTTCTCATAAGGTAGAATCTTACCCTCAAAATCGCCTTCTGATGAACTCATAGAGTTGAGAAAAAAGATTCACCTGACCCCTCAGGCCGCTCGATTCGTGTAACAAAGCGGCTTCCTAGCAGATGGGCAGACCTTTTTTCTTTCCATCTCTGCTAACATATTCAGGGTCTAGACCCTTATGTCAGACGCACTCTCAGACATCGGTCTCATCGGGCTTGCCGTAATGGGGCAGAACCTCGCTCTCAACATCGCCGACCACGGCTTCAAAATTTCGGTGTTCAACCGAACTGCTTCGAAAATGGAAGCGTTTGTGGCAAAGCATCCCGACACGCCCGGAGGGCTCGTAGGCTATCCTGAGCTCAAAGATTTTGTTCAATCCCTCAAGCGCCCACGTAAGATTGTCATTCTCGTTCAGGCAGGTGCTGCAACGGATGCTACGATCAATGGCTTGCTACCGCTTTTGGAAGAAGGCGACATCATCATCGATGGCGGCAACGCAAAATGGGACGACACCATCCGCCGCGAGAAAGATCTCAAGGAAAAGGGATTTCGCTTCGTTGGATCCGGTGTATCGGGCGGAGAAGAGGGGGCACGTTTTGGCCCATCCCTTATGCCAGGAGGTGATATTTCTTCATGGAAAGAACTTGAGCCAATCTGGACTGCTATCGCGGCTAAGGTCGACCCAGAGACGGGCAAACCTCTTGAAGGCGCAGCGCCTGGAAAACCTATCGAAGGAGGCGTCGCCTGTTCTGCTTACATCGGTGAAAATGGCGCAGGCCACTATGTGAAGATGGTACACAACGGCATCGAGTATGGTGACATGCAGATGATTTGTGAGGCTTACGACATCATGCAGAAAGTCCTCGGTCTGACTCCTGCGGAAATGGGCGACGTCTTCACTGAGTGGAACAAAGGCGATCTCGATTCTTTCCTCGTAGAAATCACCGCGGACATCCTGAAGCAGAATGACCCAGTTTCCGGTAAGCCTTTCGTAGATATCGTGTTGGACACAGCAGGCCAAAAGGGCACAGGAAAATGGACATCGGTCAATGCCCTCGATATGGGCGTCCCAGCTCCGACGGTGGCCGAAGCCGTATTTTCTCGCTGTTTGTCAGCAGTGAAAGAAGAACGTGTGGCCGCTGAGAGCATCCTGACAGCGCCGGAGACTCCCGCCTTCGATGGTGACAAACAGGAGTTCCTAGATGCCGTCCGCGATGCCCTCTACTGCTCAAAAATTTGCTCCTATGCTCAGGGCTTCCAACTCATGCGCGAGGCTCAAAAAGAATATAACTGGACGCTCAACTTTGGCGAAATCGCTCAGATTTGGCGTGGAGGTTGTATCATCCGCGCACGCTTCCTGCAAAAAATCACAGAGGCATATGCACGCGATCCTGAGCTGGCGAACCTGCTCCTCGACCCTTACTTCAATGAGTCGATTCAGAAGGCTCAGGCTTCTTGGAGGAAAGTGATCACAACGGCGGTCGCTTACGGCATCTCCATCCCCACTTTCAGCTCGGCACTATCTTACTACGATGGCTATCGCTCGAGCCGCCTGCCACAGAATTTGCTGCAGGCACAACGCGATTACTTCGGTGCACATACCTATGAGCGCGTTGATCAGGAGCGCGGCAACTTCTTCCATATCGACTGGCCCGATCCCGCACGGCCTCAGCTCGACGCTTAAATTGCATTTCAGTTTAGCTTTTTCAAAAAACGTCGGGGCCCTTACCCCGGCGTTTTTTTGTCTGCGGTGCCTACTTTCCCAGAATGTATTTGTAAGCCATGTCCAACACACTTGACAACGATCCAGATCAAAAAACGCAGTCATTCTCTGAACCGACGCGTTACACGCGCCGCAACTTCTGGATTTTCGTCTTCGAAGGGTCGCTCTATGGCGGTGGCCTCAGCTTCGTGGCGCTTGACTCTGTTATCCCAGGTGTGGTGCTGAATTTGGGCGGCGGCGATACGCTCGTGGCCTTTCTGCCTACGATGATGTTTCTTGGCTTTTGCATTCCACAACTGCTTACAGTGAAATGGATGGAGAGCCTACCCCGCTATCTCCCGGTTCTTCGCATTACCGGCTTTTTCCAGCGGATTGTTTATCTCATAGCGTTTGTTGCGCTGTGGTTTCTACCCGAAGACCAAACGCTGATTGCACTTATTTTGGTGGCGACCTGCCCGCTCATCTCGGGGTTATTTGGAGGGATTACCATCACCGGCTGGATGCGCATGACGGCTCGAACTGTACCGGGAAAGAAACGCTCCTCAGGCACAGCAAGTCGCAATTTGATCGCGGCTCTCATCGGTATTTTCGCCGGGATCTTTGTCGAACAAATATTGGCGCGAGAGTCGGGGCTGCGTGGGATCTCCATCATTCACGGGATGAGTTTTCTCTTTTTGGCAATCTCCTACCTGGTCTTCTTATTCACAGATGAACCCGAGGGTGTGGTAGAGCCAAAGGCAGCCTCAACCGAAAGTTCTACCCTGTCAGGATTCAAAGAAATCCTGCGCAAAGATCAGATATTTCGCTACTACATATTCAATCGCATGGGTGCGATGCTTGTCTGGGTCCTAGTGCCCTTTATGGCAGTGCACGCAATCGCGGTAACGGAGGCCGGACTCGAATTCACCGGTCGCCTGCTGGCATTTCAGATGGCAGGAAATATCATCGGCAACATCCTGGGCGGCTTTCTCGGAGACAAGAAGGGCAGCCTGCTCGTACTTTTAGTGGCGCGCATAGTGTTTATCGTAGCCGCTCTTTGTTCGCTTCTCTCTCAAACACCTCTGGGTTTTTGTATCGGATTCGCATGTTGGGGCGTGACGTTCGCAATGCAGATGATCGGTGAGCAAACG
Organism: Opitutales bacterium; assembly: GCA_013215165.1. Lineage (NCBI taxonomy): Bacteria > Pseudomonadati > Verrucomicrobiota > Opitutia > Opitutales > Opitutales bacterium. The sequence continues at coordinate 73,372 of JABSRG010000004.1, forward strand.
TTTATAGTGGAGCATGCATTCGGAAAGAAGCTACCTACTTATGTCGCATTTGGTGCGTCAGTGGCGCTGGTTATGATGTTCAGTGCGGGAGCTCTTGCAGCTCTATTGCGTAGATCTTCTGACTCTATTTGGCCACTTGGGATGACCGCACTTTTCGGCGTTACCTCCTCGATAATCATATTGATGACTCGGGTAAAGGATCCGCGCTTTCACAATCCAGCACTGACAAATGGCACAACGCGGTAAGAGCCTCAAAAGCCCTAAGATCGCCTAAGGCTCTATCATCGTTTCCTGAGAATCGCCCGAGTCCTTACCCCTAGCATCCAGGAACAGCAGAGTATTGTAGATCAGCATAAAGAGAAGGACAGCGATAACCACCCATTTCATAGGCAGATTGAAGCCATCGCTAGAATCACTGGATTGTTTTTCTGACACGTAGCTTAGGAGAATGCATTGAGTGTCGAGTAGTCAAGACGCACAAGCGGAGTCTGCCGACTCTCATTATCTCCTCTCTTTTATGTCCGCCGACTCCCATAAAGCCTTAGCAGGCTTTAGAGATGCTGTACCGTGGCCCTCGTTAACGACGACACGAGACGGTGCCATCGCATACGCAAACACAGCATTCAGAAAATTAGTAAATGCCGAAAACGACACCGAATTATCCTCTGCTGATGACTGGTTGAGGGTCGAGGAGAACAATAGCGGATCTAATCTCATAAAGCTTCTTAGAGAAATCCCAGATGATGAAGCGTGGCATGGACACCTGCTTGTTCGTATGAACCAAGTTTGGACCCCGTGTGAATTCATCATACAAAGCAACAAGGAAGCCCCGGAACAGCTTTGTATTTTTTCTACCGAGTCCCCGGTGTTAAACAACAGGACGCTACTCAGTAGCAAAAGCGAACTCCGCCTGCTCCAGGTGGTGATGGATAATTCTTTGGATTTCCTCTTCTTTAAAGACAATGAGCACAGATATATCATCGCCAACCGTGCCTACCAAAATTTTCTGGGTGTGCGCTATCTGGGATATGAGGTGGGGCGCACGATAAGTGATTTCGCGTCTAACGATACTGCTGTCGAAGTACGCCAAACCGACAGCGAAGTGATGGATTCTGGTAATCCCATGGTAAATCACCTCCATCGATTTTCATTCGCAGACGGTCGCTCATTCTGGCTTCAATCAACGAAAGTGCCTGTCCACGATCGCCTGGGAACCTGTGTCGGGCTGGTGTGTATCGCACACGATGTTTCCGAAGAGGTTCAACGGCAACAGGATCTGGAAACCGCACGTGTAACCGCCGAGCGTGCCAATCAGGCAAAATCCCAATTTCTGGCCAACATGAGCCACGAGATCAGAACGCCAATCAACGGCATCATCGGCATGGCTGAACTATGCAGAGATACAACACTGAGCGACGACCAAACGAGCTTTCTCGATACGATACTCCTGTGCAGTAACTCGCTACTGTCACTGATCAATGAGGTGCTCGACTTTTCAAAAATCGAGGCCGGCCGCTTCAGCTTAGATTTAGCACCATTCAGCATCGTAAAAACAATCGAGGAGTCTGCATCAGCATTCAGTCTACAGGCCTCTGGGAGCTACATTGATGTGAGTGTGGATATCGACCCTCGAATTCGAGATCACTATATCGGAGATGAGAAGCGCCTGCGGCAAATTATCTATAATCTCCTGGGCAATGCCCTGAAGTTTACTGAACGAGGAGAAATCACAATAAGCGCCGATCTCGTAAGCAGCGACAACGATCAGGACCGACTGGTCGTGATCGTATCCGACACGGGCATTGGAATTCCCACTGAAAACCAGTCTTCGATATTTGAAAGCTTCACTCAGGTGGATATGAGCACAACACGGAAATATAGTGGCTCTGGCCTCGGGCTTTCTATTTGTCGGGAGTTTGTCTCATTCATGGGGGGCCATATTGTTGTGTCCAGCCAACCGGGTTACCCCACTCAATTCGCTTTCTCGCTGAGTCTTGCTCTGGACCCAGATCATCCTCTGGAACCGAAAAATCCATTTTCGATTTCTGAGCGCATGCGGGTATTGATAGCACACGCACCCTGTGCGGCGGCGCGAACCTTGGAACGGCATGGGAAATTTTACGGCTTAGATATAACGCGCGTTTCAGATCTTCCGACACTACATAGAGCAATGGACGATAACGCGAGCGAGCCCTTCGAGCTTTTTGTCTTAGAAGAGACAATGGCCACCAGCCCAGACTTGGACTCTGCCACAAAGAAAAAGATAGGCCAGCAGGCCGCTATTTTGGTATCGAAAGACAACCAGAAAGCGGACTCGCTTCCCGCGTTCCTCTCCCAGTCAGTTCCACTGTCTAGTCCGATATCACGCGAAGAAGTCGCACGCGCATTTACATCCGCACTCGATCAGAAATCGCCGAAGGATTCAGATGCAAAGAACGCGAGTATGCGCGATTCTCACAAGGAAACTTCTGAGGAAGACGATCCATACCGCGTGCTACTTGTCGAAGACAATGAGATCAATCAACATGTGGCTGAGCAGCGTCTGAAGCGGCGTGGCTTCGAAGTCGACGTGGCTGACAATGGTGCCATCGCTACAGAGCTCTTTAAAAACAAGATCTACGACTTCATATTAATGGATGTGCAAATGCCGGTGATGGACGGCTTTGAAGCGACAAAACGTATTCGAGAGCTAGAAGAAGAATCCCCCGTGCACACACCGATCATCGCTATGACTGCGCGCGCAATGCGTGGGGACCGCGAGGAATGCCTCGCCGCAGGCATGGACTTTTATCTAGCCAAGCCCTTCCGCGTCTCTTCCTTCGAAGACATCCTCACCCAACAGCGTCTGCTGGAGATTATTCAAGGCAATCGCAACTTGAGGGAAGAGATCTCAAATGATGAAAACGGGGAACCCGAGAAATCCGTTCAAAAATCCGTTGGCGAAACCTTCCGAACTCTGGCTGATGAAGATCAAGAAGACCTCCTCGACGCCGCATCGCTTTTCCTAACCCACAGAGGGCGGCAGCTCCAGGCGCTCAACCAAGCCATAGAGCTGGAGTCTTATGATGACGTGAGGCATTTTGCCCATGCGCTTAAAGGGGCAGTTTCTATCTTCGGCGCAACTCCTATCGTTGATCGCTTGCAAAGAATCGAGAATTTGGCCAGTGAGAAGGTGGCCAGTGAAATCCAGGATTTCATGGAAACAGTGAGACCACAGATACATGATCTGGCCGAGACCCTGGAAACTTATGTCAATTCCGATCCGTAACATCGCCATCATCGCCCACGTCGACCATGGGAAAACCACCCTCGTCGACGAACTCCTTAAACAGAGCGGAACCTTCCGCGAGAACCAACAGGTCGAGGAACGAGCCATGGACTCCATGGACCTCGAGAAGGAAAAGGGCATCACCATCAAGGCCAAAAACACCTCCGTGCATTGGCAAGGGGCGACGATCAACATCGTCGACACTCCCGGCCACGCTGACTTTGGAGGAGAAGTCGAACGCGTCATGCGCATGGTCGACAGCGTCTTGCTCCTCGTAGATGCCTACGATGGCCCGCAGGCACAGACACGCTTCGTGTTGCGAAAGGCATTGCAAGAAGGGCTGCATCCGATCGTGGTCATCAATAAAATCGACCGTGACAACAGTGACCCCGAAGCGGTTCAAGATAAAGTACTCGAGCTGTTTCTGGAGCTTGATGCGACCGAGGAGCAATTTAATGCGCCATTCATCTACGCATCCGCAAAGAACGGGTTTGCTATGCGCAGTCTAGACGATCCGCGCGAAAACATGGAACCGCTTTTCGAAGAGATCATACGCCACTGTCCAGCTCCTGAGGCCTTTCCAGATGAGCCGTTTCGCATGCTCGTAAGTAACATCGATTGGGATAATTACGTGGGTCGTGTAGCAGTTGGAAAAATCCTGTCTGGATCCATCGAAGCCGGCAAAAATTTATTTAGACTCACGCCTGAAGGCTCCAAAGAACGAGCTAAAGTTACCAAGGTATTTGAGTATTCAGGACTCAGCACTGCTACCACCGATGCGGGCATCGCTGGCAATATAGTCGGGCTTTCTGGCTGGGAGCAGGTCAACATAGGGGAAACGATCGCAGCCGAAGACACGGCAGAGACCCTCCCCTTCGTCGCCATCGATCCACCGACCATCCAGATGCAATTTGCTGTAAACGACGGGCCCCTTGCAGGCACAGAAGGCAAACTTGTCACGTCGCGCCAAATCCGTGACCGCCTGGAGCAAGAACGCCGTCAAAATGTATCGCTACAGATTACTGACGGTGAAGAGTCGACTTCCTTCAATGTCTCAGCCCGGGGCGCCATGCAGATCGCAGTGCTCGTCGAAACAATGCGCCGAGAAGGCTTTGAACTCCTCGTTTCTCGTCCCTCAGTCATCACAAAACGCGATGAGGACGGCTCGCTTCTCGAACCGTATGAAACTGCTTGGATCGAAGTCGATGATACGGATGTGGGTGGCGTGATGAAAAGTATGGCTAATCGGCGCGGGAAAATAGAAAACATGGAGTCGCATAATTCAGGCACAACGCTTGAGGTCAGCATCCCGACTCGTGGTCTAATTGGCTTTGAATTTGAACTAGTCAACATGACGAGTGGCCGCGGTGTGATGTCACATCTATTTAAAGAGTATGGACCGTGGGCTGGTAGCCTCACTACGCGTCACACGGGAACCTTGGTCAGCGTCGCGCAAGGACCGTCGACAGGGTATTCCCTGATGGCGCTAGAGGAACGAGGCCGCCTGTTTATTGGACCGGGAGCAACAGTTTATGAGGGGCAGATCGTGGGAGAAAACCCTCGCAATGAGGACATGCCGGTCAATCCGACCAAGGCGAAACAACTCACCAACGTGCGCGCAGCCGGGAGCGACAAGAACGTCATGCTCGCTCCACCCCTACAATTTGATCTCGAGCGCGCTATCGAATATATCGAACCGGATGAATTCGTAGAGGCCACTCCCGTCTCTTTGCGCCTACGTAAGAAGATCCTCAATTCAAACGAACGCCAGAAAGCAAAGAAGCGAGAAACGGCTCAGACATGACGCAGTTTCGTCCGTGCATCGACTTGCATGGCGGCAAGGTCAAACAAATCGTCGGGGCTAGCCTTTCTGACGACCCTGCCACCCTGCAGACAAATTTTGTCAGCGAGCGGCCATCGACTTGGTTCGCTGAGCTCTATCGTGGAGATGCACTCAGCGGGGGTCACGTCATACAGCTCGGACCCGGAAACAGCGAAGCGGCGATTGCCGCCCTTGAGGCCTATCCAGGAGGCCTTCAAATCGGCGGTGGCATCCATCCGAAAAATGCCACCTCATACCTCGATGCCGGGGCGAGCCATGTCATCATCACCTCGTGGATGTTCGATGATCAATTTCGGTTTTCCCAAAACAAACTCGATACCCTGGTCAACCGGATAGGCCCTGAGCGTCTCGTCATCGACCTGAGCTGCCGCAGCGCTCAAGACGGCTGGATCGTGGCTATGAACCGATGGCAGACTCCCACTGATCTCCGGCTCAGCCATGATACGCTCGATCAATTAGCTCCCTACTGCGATGAATTCCTTATTCACGCGGCAGATGTAGAAGGTCAATGTGCGGGCATCGACGCAGATTTGGTCAGGTTTTTGGGAGACTGGGGAAAGCTACCGGTCACTTACGCAGGGGGTGCCCAAAGCACAAATGACCTGAAGACTGTGGCGGAACTTTCGGAAAACCGGGTTCACCTCTCAATCGGTAGTGCCTTAGACATATTTGGCGGATCGCAGATTCGCTATGCAGACTGTGTCGCCTGGAACCAAAGCACGTCCAAATAATTTTCGTATAAACTCCCTGTTGACAAGCCGGGGTAGCCTGCACACCGTCAGGAAATGACTTGGGATAACCGGAGCGTTTCTCCGGACCGTCAAACACGGATCCCGGCCAATTAAACGGCCACATTGCTTTTCTCGGAATCATCCGAACCTATGTCTGATTCATCCGCTCCAACTGGTGGCGAGACGATACGCGTTATCGGTATCCTCGAACCCGCCAATAACAAAACTGGGCAATTGCTTGACCCAACAAAAAACGGGAAAAAACGCCCGACTGACACATTCGTCCCACGCGAGTTGATCCGACGATTCAAGTTGAGCAAAGGTTCCCTTGTCGAAGGACAAGCAGTTCAAGACTCTCGGTTTCCAAATCCGAAGCTCAAATTTGTGGAACGCGTGGATGGCATGCCCGTCGAAGAGCGTAAACACTGTATCCCTTTTACTCAGCTGATTACCGTTGCACCCGACAAGCAGCTCAAGATGGAGACCGATGAGGGGCTGATGACGCATCGCGTAATTGATTTATTTTGCCCCATAGGAAAGGGCCAGCGCGGATTGATTGTCGCCCCACCCCGGACCGGTAAAACGACACTGCTCCAGGACATCTCCAAAGGAGTGAAGGCCAACAACCCCGAGTGTGAATTAATGGTGCTCCTGGTCGACGAACGACCCGAGGAAGTCACCGACTTCCGCAGATCCATTGATGCCACTGTTTTTGCCTCTTCAAACGATGAAGAAATTGACAGTCATGTTCGCATTGCAGACCTGGCTATTGAACACGCCAAAAAACAAGTTGAAGCCGGCAAAGACGTCGTCCTACTCCTAGATTCGCTTACCCGCCTGGCACGCGCCCACAACTCAGCAAAGGGTGGAGGCGGACGCACGATGACGGGCGGTTTGGACATCCGTGCTTTGGAAAAGCCTCGGCAGCTGTTTTCAGCTGCGAGAAACACCGAAGAGGCAGGGAGCCTCACAATTATTGCTTCCGCATTAATTGAGACCGGTAGCCGCATGGATGACCTTATTTTTCAGGAATTTAAGGGCACCGGAAATATGGAGATGGTACTCAACCGAAAAATAGCTGAACTCCGTATCTGGCCTGCGATCGATATGACCAAATCAGGCACCAGGAAGGAAGAGCTCCTCCTCGATAAAGATACCGTCACCAAGGCAAACCTCTTCCGCCGCGCTATGGCGGCCCTCAAATCTGAGGACGCCGCTGAGACCATGATCGAGCGGATGAGTAAAACCAAGACCAACGCAGAGCTGCTCGCTCTACTTGGCAGTTGACATTACCTTTCCTCCCAGACATTTCTTACCGTTTTTTCATTCGCCCATCCTTCTCTAAATGCAGAGCTTCGCAGACCAATGCTTATACATGGCCCAGACCATTCTCGGCCACAATATCGATAGCATCGCATCCGATGGATCGATCTCGCCCGTCGAAGGCGAAAACAGCCGCAACGATGAGCCCGGACACGCGGCGCTGGCGCTGGGAGAATATTTCCGGGCTACCGGTCAATCTGCGCTCAACGATGTTGATATTGTAGACCTAAGTGCTCGTTGCATCACTGCTCAAGTCTTCAATGAGGAGCATCTAGAGAATGGATTAGCCTACTCCGCTTTAGGACTCTTATCTTTCGGACCTTCAAAAGATCGCAATCAGGTCTGGGAGCGCCTTCTTGAGCCCACACGCGAAGAGCTCGACCGGAAACTTTTAGAGCGCTCTGATTACGTCGATCACTATCAAGCCTTCAACATTGCTAAAGCCGTCACCCGTTACTCGCTCGGCCTATCGAAAAAGGACGAGACCGGTAAACTGATTGATCGTTTCCTGGAGCGTCTCACGTCACAGGGAACCGGAGGTTACCTGGACGACAAACCATCCAGCATGGGTGGGTTTGGTGGCGTCTTCGACATCTATGGCGTCATGAGTTTTGTCTTCATCCGCCAGGCGCTTCAACTCCACGCCAACATGCACTTGCGCGAACGCAAGCTGCCTAGCCTGCGGACCTCAGCGGAGAAATACATCAAACTCTTACCTGACATGGTCCGCCAGGATGGGCTCGGATGGGCCTACGGTACATCGATCGGCGCCTATGGGCAGATGCACCTCATCAGCTTGTTGCTACAAGCCCTTCGCGACAACTGGTTCTCACAAGACCAAATACCTCTTTATTCAGGCATCCTGCGCCGCTTGTTCTTCTACTTTTTCGCGACTTACATTGACCAAGAACACGGATTTCTAGTAATCCGCGACAATCAGCGTAATACCATCGATCGCCACACCACACGGATGGCTAACTTCGATGCAGCGCGTTACCTCTGCCAATGGTCACGCCTCGCCAAGTCGCTTGGAGACTTACCCGAATTTCCAGAGCCAGCTCCAAAGCGCGCAAGCCGCCTCATCTCCTTTGATCGATCCCAAAAAAAGGAGCACTGCCTTTTCATCTACAAAGAGCCCAACAGTGGTTTGGCTCTCCAACTACCTTTAGTGGGCAAGGGTAACGACGCCGCGACACCCTCTTTAGCTTTCCCACACTGCCCCGGAATCTTTGATCATCCAGCCCAGACTTACCTACCCATCATGGTGCCTGAGCTGACTTTTGGAGAGCATGTCACCGTGCCGTCGTTCTACGGTAAGCGTTGCACAACTGGCCTAGGTCTACGCCAAAGCGTATTCTTCCGCTACGAGCAACCTGAGTTAATCACCGTTGGTGAAAAAATGGTGAACGGCCTCGGCAGTTGTAAGGTCAATTGGACCTTCGCTGGCACTAAGATTACGTGCGAGTTCCTCTATCAAGTAAGGCAGCAATTCCAACTGGATCGCTTCCGCTATATGCTCGCCATCGCAGGGCCACACCAACATTACCAGCTCCCCACGACATTCACACTCGGAGCAGAAGGCCTTCGGGCCCAAGTCGTCAAAGACGACTTCCAAGCTGTGTGGGGCGAGACTGAAGATGTGACCGAAGATCCTGCTTACCGCACAGTCCAGGGAAACGTCTACTACCTTCAAACACTCCAGCGTGACCACCCACTCATCATGCGGCCCGGTCAACAATACCGCCTTTCTCTGGAATTCGAACCCGACATCGCCTTCGCGGGCGAATAGGTGATTTTTTTCAACGCGAGGCGCTCTTATGAGCGTCTCTTTTTTTGCTATGCTCTCTACAAGAATAATTCCCTGCCTTGATGTGACAGCCGGTCGCGTAGTGAAAGGCATCAAATTTCAAGAACTGCGCGACGCTGGAGATCCAGTAGACTCAGCCAAGGCGTATCAGGACCAGGGGGCAGACGAACTCGTCTTTCTCGACATCACCGCATCAAGCGACAATCGAGCTACTATGCATGACGTCGTCGAACGCACCGCCGCAGAGTGCTTTATGCCTCTCACCGTCGGCGGCGGAATTAGGACAGTCGAAGACATCCGACTCATGCTCAACAGCGGTGCGGACAAAATCAGCCTCAATACCGCTGCGATCAAAAACCCAGAGCTGATTCGAGAAGCTTCTCAGAAGTTTGGAAATCAATGCATCGTGGTAGCTATTGATGCGAAACGTGACCCCAATTCAGCAAATGGATGGCGCGTATTTACCCACGGAGGGCGCAACCCAACCGAGCTCGACGCCATCGACTGGGCAAAGCAAGCCGTAGCCCTCGGTGCCGGAGAAATTCTTCTGACCAGCATGGACCAAGACGGTATGAAAACCGGGTATGACATTCCTCTCAATCGTGTCATCAGCGACGCGGTTGAAGTCCCAGTCATCGCTTCAGGAGGTGCAGGTGAGCTCAGTCACATGGCCGAGGTTATCGAAGAAGGTAAGGCTAGCGCTGTTTTGGCGGCATCGATCTTTCACTTCGGTCAGTTTACCATCCCTGAAACGAAGGATTATCTCGCCAGCCGAGGCATTCCCGTCCGAAAAGTTAAGACTGCAAAGGATTGAGGTGCAATGGACGTCGACATCGTCTGTGTCGGTCTCGCCTGCTGGGACCTAAATTACTACATCGCTGAACACCCGGGCCCCGACGACAAAATTCACGCTCACAAAAGTTTCGGATGCCCTGGAGGCCCGGCGCTAAATGCAGCAGTACAGATCGCACGTCTGGGTGGATCCGTTGCCTTTCTTGGACGTCTTGGGAACGATAGCTGGGGCGAGTCCATTGCCGATGCCCTTGAACATGAAGGCGTGAGAACAGGGTTAATCCATTGGGATCATCAACCCACTCCACTTGCGACGATCCTCATCAAGCCTGATGGCAAACGATCGGTAGTCAGTCCAGCGCCTGCCGAATCTCTCGATTCGACATACATCCAACCTTCCGATTATCAACCAAAACTATTTCTCTTTGACGGCCATCAAATGGATGTATCGCTTGCGCTCGCAAAATCTGCAAAAGAAATGGGTATACCCAGCCTACTTGATGCAGGCTCAAATAAAGCCGGCATGAATGAGCTGGCTCACCTCGTCACACACATCGCAGCGTCTGCTCACTATGCTCAATCAGTCACAGACGAGTCTCAGAGCGTCGCAGCGGCCGAGAAATTCAGAGCCATTCATGATGCAAAACAACTTCAGTGCGTCACCCATGGCTCGGAAGGCCTCTATTGGTCCCAAGTAGGTCAAAAACTAAAATACATGAAGGCAACCCCGGTCTCTGAGGTAGACACAAACGGTTGTGGAGATGCATTCCATGGCGCTCTGGCTTGGGCAATTTCGGAAAACTACGTTATCGCAGAAGCGATCGAATGGGCCGCGCTTGCGGGCGCACTCACCGCCACGCAATACGGCGCGTTCCCGAGCCTTCCCACGAAAACAAACCTGACTTATTGGAGACATACGTATGCCGGGCCTAATTGAAACAACGGGGACATGTCTCCAACTGCCTTTGTTGTGGTCGCGCCGCTCTGTCGGGGCGCGGGCCGTTGCTTCGATCAACACCGTAGGGGGCGAGGCGACAGAGCGCCTCAACCAATGGAGCCGAGGAGCGACTACTGGAAAGACTCCCCGCCCCTCCAATTGCACCCTCCTGTAACCGATGGCCAAAAAGATGGTTGGCTCTTAATCATCACAAGCCTCGGGTGGGCCTAAGGCCCTCAAATTTCCGAAATTCAATCTGTGTATATCCGCGCAATCTGTGGTTCATTAAAAATTCCAAATCCCATGGGATCACTGTGAAAGAATATAGCTAAACTTCACGGACATACTGATTTTCAAGAATAGCGAAAAAACGATCTTGCGGCTCTTCCACATGAGACATCCGTGTCAGTTCACCAAATGCCGGTAATATCATCGCCCTCGAACGCAACCAGAACCCGCGAACCAAAACACTCTGCCTCGGACCGAGTTTAACCCGACGCCCAGGGTGGAAGTGCCCCATAACAGATGGAAGATCCGTATCCATTTTTCGATCGCCATGCATATAACAAATCGATGAGGAAATGAGGCTCACCTCAGTTTGCACACCGACGTCACGCCACAACGCAGACCAAGCGCGATCGTGGTTTCCCATAAGCAGGAGCACGGGGCACCGTAAGTCTTTAACAAAGCGTCTGAGCCTATCTTTCAACACCGCACCGTCTTCGAGTCGTGCATGAATCCAATCGCCCAGCACAACTAAACGATGCGCGTTATACCGTTCAGCCAATTGGGTGACTCTAACAAACTCATCCACCGTTGCTTGCTCCGGCATCGCTACCCCAGATTCTTGTAACTTCAGGGCCTTTCCAAGATGCCAATCTGCAATAAGAAGCTCCTTCGTATCTTCACGAAATAGGGCCCTACCCGGATCCAAGATCCAATCCACACCTTGCCAAGCAAGTCGATAACCCTTGTGCGACGGAATCATCAAACCGTCTTTCACTCGTCTAAGCCAAACTGCTTGCGTGCACTGTTCACGTCCTGAGCAATTTGACTTTTCAGAGAGTCAAAACCATCAAACTTCATTTCGGGACGAATGAAATCATGCCAATAAACACGCAAAGGATCTCCGGGTGTAACATGAGGATCGCGATCCAAGACATGCACCTCAAGAAGCGGCTCCTTCAGATCACCCACCGTCGGCCTGAGGCCGTAGTTAGCGACAGACGGCATACGCGCACCATCGGCGTCAGCACCGGATTTCTCCACCTCCACCTGATAGACGCCATAGCGCGGTTTTAAATCTGGATTCCATACTAAGTTCATTGTGGGGAACCCAATTTTACGCCCATTTTGCTTTCCGGGAATCACTTCGCCTCCACACACATAAGTATATCCTAGAAGCTGGTTTGCTGCTGCAATGTCACCTCTTGAGATCTGGCTTCGGATACGGGTGCTGCTGATCGCCTCCCCACCAGCCCGTACACGGTTACCAGAAAACACCTGGATCTGTTCTGCCGACGCCTGCTCTATCAGAGAAGTAATATCTCCGGCGCGCTGCGCTCCGTAACGGAAATTCTCTCCAACAAATATTTGCTTCAATTCAGGCAGATGCTTCTTGAGCATTGGAATGAAGGCTTCTGCGTCGAGGGATGCGAAGTCAGCGTCGAAGTTGAGTTCTATCATTAGATCCACCCCGTTCGTCGCTAGCTTAAATCTCTTCTGATAGGGGTTCAGAATCATTAGCTTGGGATCTTCCGGGGTAAACAACCGGCTCGGATGAGGCCAAAATGTCAGCACTGCCACCATGCCACCGCGCAGTCGAGACAGTCTCCGAGCGGCATCGAGTACTGACTGATGACCCAAATGCACGCCATCAAACATACCCACAGCTAAAAACACAGGGCCTTTTCCAGACGCTACCGCCCCAGCTTCTTCAAGTGTTCTTACGTGCTCCATAACAAGAGGTTGAGCCCGCCCCATCAGGACATCACATGACTTGGCACCGCTTTATTAACTGGGATCAACACCGAGCGTTTGTCTGCATTCGACATCTCCTTAAGAGACTCCAAATCATGGGATTCTGAAATCAAGAAACGATCAATTTTCGTCCGTCGCAAGGCCGACAAGTGCGCACCGCATTCGAGCTTCGCACCAAGATCATGCGCCACGCTACGAACATAAGTACCTTTGCTGCATGCGAGTTCAAAATCGATGTCTGGTGTCTCGAAGCGTTTCATCTCAAATTTGCTGACACGTATAAACCGTGGCTCGCGCTCCACCGTCTTACCTTTACGTGCCATTTTGTAGAGCGGCACTCCTTTGATCTTCTTTGCCGAGAACATTGGGGGTTCCTGGTATTGGTCGCCAACGAAAGCAGCCATTGACATCATGAGGCTCTCCTCGCGCAGCTCCGGCACCGGCTTTGTGTCCAAAACCTCACCATCTGCGTCATAAGAATCTGTTTCGACACCGAGCGTAATCGTCCCGGTGTAGACCTTGTCGAGACTCATCAAGAACTGCGAAATTTTGGTAGCACGCCCCACGAGCACAATCATCAACCCGGTGGCCATGGGATCGAGAGTGCCCGCATGCCCGACTTGCTTTAATTGATATATCCGACGCACACGATCTACCACATCGTGGGACGTAATGCCCTGAGGTTTATCTACTAAAAGAACACCCTCTGGTTTGTTTTCCTGAACAGACATAAGACTTTAACCTTCTTCGCGGTCTATGGCATGTAATTGCTTACCCACAGCTTCAATCAATACCGGGTAAAATTCCTCGATCGAGCAGTCTTGATTCAATCCTGCAGCAGCGGCATGACCCCCGCCGGAGAACTGTTTAGCGACTTGATCGACGCGATACTTAGGATCTTTTGCTCTCAAGCTACCTTTCAGCTTACCCCGATACTCCTCTAGAAGGATACCCATATCGACGCCCTCAATGGCACGCGCATAATCCACTAGTCCTTCCGAGTCCTCAGGAGTCGTGCCGGTAGATTCATACACACCGTCCTCAATCAATCCCACCACCACACGGCCATCAAACTCCTTGCGAAAGGACGCCAGAAAACGCTGTAAGAGCTGCAACTTGCCATAGGTCTCATTTTCGTAGAGCTCGTAGGCAGCTGTTGCCGGGTCTGCTCCGAGAGACATCAAGCGGCGACACACGTTAAATACCGCCTCGGTCGTCGCCGAAAACCGGAATTGGCCAGTATCCGTTGCGATTCCGATGTAGAGTGCCTGAGCGGCCACTGCATCGACGACATAACCCCCATCCAGCGCCAGGTTCGCGAGAATTTCGCCTGTTGCCGCCGCGGTGCCTATAATGATATTTTCCTCAGCATAGCCTGGGTTCGAGAGATGATGATCGATATTGAGACGGATCGTATCCACCCGCTCCTTTAGATGAGGACCAAAACGCTTGATATCAGCACAATCTACACTGACTAAGGCATCTGCTGTTCCATCCCATTCTGCGGAAGTCATGAAAGGTGTATCGCCAACAAAAGGCTTAAGCACACGAGGCACAGAATCATTATTGACGCAAAAGGCATCGATTCCACTGGCCCGGAATATACGGCATAACCCGACTTGGGAGCCAATACAGTCACCATCTGGACGCACATGCCCCAAGACAGCCACACGTTTCCCACGCAAACTGTTCAGGGCAGCATCGAATATTGGCTGCTGCTCTGGGTAGCTCAAAACCTCAGCGCTCATAAATCACTCCGCCTGTTCTTTAGATGGTGGCTCTTCGTCAACTATCGAATCGATCAGCGACACAGTCCGCGTACCGCGAGCCATGGAATCGTCTTCGACATACTTTAGGAACGGTGTGTATTTTATCTTCACCATTTTGGAAACACTCTGTCGCAAGGGCGCTGCGACCCGGTGAAAAAATTTTCGTGCAGCACGGCTCTTCTCTTCATCGCCGAGAACCGAATAATAGACCACACCGCTGCGTAGATCCGGAGACACGTCTACATCCGTTATGGTGATGTAAACGGACTCGTCCTTGTAAGTCGTGTGGAGCTGCAACGATAGCTCGCGCATCAGCAGCTCGTTGACTCGGGTGATTCTCTTTCCCATGGCGTAATCTTCCCGGTTATTTCAAAGAAACCCGACCTCAGAGCGAGGCACGGATTTTCTCTACTTCAAAGCACTCGATGATATCGCCCTCCTCGTAGGAATTGATATCCTGAAGATGAATACCGCATTCGTAGCCAGCACGCACTTCTGATACGTCGTCCTTGAAGCGTCGCAGGGTATCAATCTTAGCCTCGCCCACCATCTCGCCTTTGCGCATGAGACGCGCCTTGGCATTGCGGGAAATACCACCGTCGATCACCATGCAACCAGCCACTTGACCACGACCAATACTGAAGACCTGGCGAATTTCAGCGCTACCGACCTTCTTTTCGCGCAATTCGGGATCGAGTAGATCGGCCATGGCTTCGGTTACCATATCCAACAACTCATAAATGATGCTGTGTTGGTAGATATCGATACCGTGGTGTTTCGCCAGACCTTGCACACCATTTTCGATACGGACGTTGAAGCCCAGAATCGCAGAACCCGCCGTGGTTGCCAGAGTCACGTCAGCTTTGGTGATTGGGCCAACAGACCCAGAAATGACCTTCAATTCGACTTTGTCAGAGTTTATTTCCTCCAGGCTTTGTTTGATCGCCGCAAGCGAGCCACTGACGTCCGACTTAAGGATAACGGAGTAGACTTTCTTCTGCTGGTTTTCGATCGCTGCAAACAGATCGTCAATCGTCGCTCCACCTGCTATACCTTGTGTGCTTTGCTGGCTCGCCGCCATCTTCGCCTCGTGGATTCGCTCTTCTACGATTTTCTTTGCTTCACGCTCGTTCTTTACAGTTTCGAAACGCCCACCCACATCGGGAGCATCCGACCAGCCAATAATCTTGACCGCTGTAGCTGGCGTAGCGGTCTTCACCTGCTTACCGTGCTCATCAAGCATCGCACGCACACGGCAATAACACTCGCCACAAACAATCGCAGCACCTGGCTTGAGCGTTCCCTTCTCGACAATGATCGTCGCGCTAGCACCACGGCCTTGTTCGACCTGTGATTCAATCACAATCCCAGCAGCCTTAGCGTCAGGATTTGCGCGCAACTCCATGATCTCAGACTGGAGATTGATATTGTCTAATAATTCTTCAACGCCGTCGCCGTTAAGCGCAGAGATGGGAACACAGAGGGTTTCCCCACCCCAGTCCTCAGGAGCAATTCCGTGTTCTTGCATCTGAGTCTTCACGCGATCCAAATTGGCTCCTTTAGAATCCATCTTGTTCACGGCGACCACCACCGCATTTTGCGCCTTTCGGGCAAATTTGAGCGCCTCATCGGTCTGCGGCATGAAACCGTCATCTGCAGCAACGACCAAAATCGCGATGTCGGTCACGTTCGCGCCCATTTCACGCATCGCAGAAAAGGCTGCGTGGCCGGGCGTATCGATAAATGACATGACATGGTCCGCATGTTTCACTCGATAGGCTCCGATGTGTTGGGTAATCCCACCCGCCTCGCCATCCGCTACATTCGCCTTGCGCACGGCATCCATGAGCGTGGTCTTTCCGTGATCTACATGGCCTAAAATACATACCACCGGAGGACGCGGCTTAAGGAATTTCTCGTCATCTTCATCCGGCACATCCTCTTTCTTTTTCGCCTCCTGGACAAATTCACCGCGATGTCGAATCTCCAGCTGCACGCCATGGTTTGCTGCGATGCGCTTGGCGACGTCTTCTTCAACCGCACCATTCATGGAGGCGAAAATACCCATTTCCATAAACTCAGCGATGAGCCGGAAACTCTTTACTCCCAGCACGTCCGCCAAATCTCTCAAGACAACCGGCGGTTTCATCGTCACCTGGCGCATTTTCTTTTCACCCTCGTCCTCACCGGCAGTCTCTGAAGGAGCGTCGCCGGAGGGCGGTGTGGCAGCACCAGGAGGCACCATAGCTTTTGGAGCACTCGCAACCGGAGGCCGTCCCGCCATACCCGGTGGTGGCGTCTTGGCCGCTGGAGCACCCGCTGCAGGGCGAGCCATCGGAGGGGCGGTCGTTTTCGGAGCATCACCAGTCGATGGAGCCGCTTTGACTCCCGACGGAGCAGCGGTTGCAGGACTTGTCTTGGGCGCTGCTGGAGAAGAAGATGTTCCTGCTGGAGCCCGTGGGGGCACGGCTTTTCCGGGTGCTACTCGAGGAGGCGCTGCGCTCCCTGGGCCCTTAGGCGCGGGAGGTGTCTTCGGAGCCGGCGCAGGGGGCGTCGGCGTCAAACCTGCAGCTGCATTACGCTTTGCTTCAGCTTCAGCCTTCTTGGCTGCCTCACGTTCTTCACGTTCACGATCAATATCTTCCTTACTGCGCACAATCGCTCCGGGTGGAATACCCACTGCCGGTTTTTTGGGCTCGGAAGGAGATTCTGAAGTGACCGCGGGTTCCTTTTCCTCAGTCTTGGTAAATTCTTCGCGTAGAGATTCGGCTGAGATGTTGTCGATCGTGCTAGATACGCTTTTCACCTCATACCCACGCTGTTGCAGGAGCTCAACGAGCTCCTTGTTTTCCATCCCGATTTCTTTGGCTAATTGGTGTATCCGTATACTCATGCGACGTGTCGTCTATCTTATCCTGTGGGTGCTTTTTCTATCTGGAGTTTCGTTTCGGGCAGAGGCAATTAGGCGAGAAACTCAGATACTTTTGAGATAACCGTATCCGCTTCGTCTTCGGTGAAGCCGATGCTAACAAGATCTTGAGCCGTAACACCCTCGAAGACTTCGGGGCTTACAAATCCACAAGCGACCAGACGTCCCGCCAGCTCGTTGTCGAGGCCAGGAATAGAAGCTAAGCCCTCTTCAGCACGGCCCAGGCGCTCATCAAATCCAACGGGACGCTCCTCTGCCTTAGCGATATCAAGCTTCCAACCGAGTAGGCGTGAAGTCAGCCGCGCGTTTTGGCCGCGGCGACCAATTGCAACGGAGAGATCGTCTTCGGATACTTCGAAGTAGATCAGGCGCTTGGCTTCGTCGATCTTCACATTGCGTGGCAGTGCTGGCTTGAGTGCCTCTTCCAGCATCTGTGTCGGATCCTCGAAGTAACGGACGATGTCAATCTTCTCACCACCCAGCTCTCTCACAATGCTCTTCACGCGAGCACCACGGGCACCGACACAGGCGCCGACTGGATCGACCTTGGGATCTGAGGTATCGACTGAAATTTTTGTCCGGTAGCCGGGCTCGCGAGACATACTCTGGATAGTGACAGTGCCATCGGCGATCTCCGCTACTTCCAATTCGAACAGTCTCTTCACAAACCGTGCATTGGATCGGGAGAGGACGAGATCCGGCCCGCGATTTCCGCTTTCGATCTTCAAGAGTAAGCAGCGAATACGCTCGCCGGGCTGGTAATCCTCGCCAGGAACACGCTCCCTGGGCGGCAAAATTGCCTCAGCCTTACCGATATCTACAATCAAATCCCCACGCTCACGACGTCGAACTGTGCCTGAGATAATATCTCCTACTTGGTCTTTGAAATCGTCATAGATCCGCTCTTTTTCAAATTGACGGATGCGTTGCATAATCGCTTGGCGAGCCGTCTGTGCGGCAATGCGTCCTAAGAACGAGGGATCTATTTCCTTTTCTGCGATATCACCCAACTTTGGCTCGTCGAGGAACTCCCCCGCCTTACTGATATGGATCTCAGTCTGTGGGTCTGAAAGGGAATCTACGACGACCAACTGGGTCCAAGCGTTCATCGCACCGGTGCGAGGATTAATCTCAACGCGGATTTCCTGACCCGCGTTAACACCCTTGGTTGCTGCGCCCTTGATGGCACCAGAGATAGCTTGGATCATGTCATCGCGACCGATCCCTTTCTCTTTTTCCATGTATTCAAGGACTGATAAAATTTCGTTGCTCATGGCAGGCGGTAAATGGGAAGCAAAAAAGCGGGTGATCGCCCGCTTTTTAAAGAAGTAGGTGTGTTAGAAACCTAGAATCAACAACGCACAGCCATGACTGTCAAGGGACCGTTTGAGGGATTTGAATATGCGGGCCTAATTGAGGGGACGGGGAGTTCTTTGCACTGGATATGCAACGATCACCGTAAAAGAGAGGAGCTATTACTCGCTATCCCTGTTACCCGTCGGTGCCCTTGTTGTGGTTGGGGCGCTCTGTCGGCTCGCGTCTTCGATTTGGATCGAGGTAGGGAGGGTCACGCACAATCGTTGTCGTTGTCGAGATCCCGTCGACTACGAAAACGACCACGATAGCGACAACGAGACGAGATACGAAAACCGCTGGAGGGCGGTGCTTTGTCGCCGCCGGTGGCCTGTTGCTTGGGCGGTCGTTCCAATCGATACGCAAACCGCGAGCCGACAGAGCAGCTCAACTACAACAGAGGCAGTTGGGGCAATCTCCCCGCTGTTTCAATTGCACCCTGAATATGCAATCTCGTCGTGGGATAACAAATACGCCCACGACAGAGACACCGATCCACTAAAAACCGACCCCATGAGCAGCGGTCAGCGCGAGCCTATTCTAAGACAAAAGTGCCGCCAGCAATTCTTTAATCCGGGAAGCTGCGCTCATCTTAGCGATCCATTGTTGCGGCAAATTGCTTGCACCCAAGCGCGCCCCGATCCAACTGCCAACAATCGCGGCGCGCCCTGCACTGTCGCCCCCAGCACGGATGATGTCCAAAATCGCCGATTCAAATTCTTCGTTGTGTTTTGCAGTAGCCTGAACTGACGACGGGAAGCTACAAATCAACGGACAGCTCTGTCCAAGTTCGTCGGTAGCATCGACCACGGTTTTGTGCTTCAGGTCAAAAGCTTCTTTCGTCTTGCGGAGGAGTTCGACACTGAAACTACCCACTGCATCCATTTCGGACTCAGCCCGATGAAATGCGCTGTGCACATCGCGGCCGTTAAGTAGCTCGAAAAGAATGAGTGCGTGAGCCTGGCAGTAAGCGACGGCACGGTCGTTATTCTGCCGAACTCGGGTCAAGGTTTCGACCTGTTCGAGCAGTGCAGTCTTCGTTTCGAGTCCATTTTTCGCGACAAACCAACCGACAAAGATTGCTAAGCTCGAGATGGTGGCCAATTGATCATCATCAGCACCTTCCTGAAAGGAGTAGGTGTCCGCATCGCCAGCAGCGACCGCGTTTTTATAATTTTCAATGGTACCGCGAGTGGCAGCGTCGAAATAGCCCGCATAGCCCTTCTTCGGATCTATCGACTCGACAAATCGTTTTCCATAAGAACGGGCATCAAACTGATCGACTTCAGCGAGCGCCTCCAAGAGCACCAGTGAGGCGTCGCCATAATGGGTGAAGTCTCCCGAGAGTTTGCCTGCGTGATAATGGCCGTCGGCGGGACTTTCAAAGCCCTGAATGCCGCCGGGGAACTGTTGGGCGAGGTCCGTAGTATTATAAATCCAATGCGCACCCAACGCCGCGGCGTCGCCGAGGAACTGTCCGAGGATCATGCCCTCGATTCGATTTTTCAATGAAGCATCCATGCAAGAACCGCTAGATAATCATCATGAAAAAACAAGTATAGGAACGTTTATATGACGCTCAGAGACCGAAAAACGGAAATCAGCTAGATCTTTCGCAACTTGCTCACCCGTCCTCCGATAATCCACTCGGCCAGGTAAATATTGCCCGAGGCATCCATGACAGCACCGTGAGGACTAATACATTTCCCTGGAATACGGATGCGTGGGTTGATCTGAGGCCATGCAGGTTTGGCACAGATGGCGTCGTTTTCGCCAATGTGGCAGATCAGTTGATCGTCTTTGTCACAGAGGGTGATCCGAGCCTTAAGTTCGGGAATAATCGTGATATCACCCTGGGCTGAAAAACCATCGGGGCTGGTCATGAAGTCTTCGCCGAAGCAGCGTTTGAATTTACCCTCAATATCAAAGACCTGCACGCGTGCGTTGCCGCGATCTGCAATGTATAATTCAGGCTCGCCTTTGCTATAGTCGATCCAGCAACCGTGCGGACACTTAAAACGCCGTGCCCCGTCGGAACCGTCAATACAGCCAATATATACGCCATCGCTGTTAAACCGGTGCGCTACCGACGCACCATAACCATCGACCAACCAGATGTCTCCATTACCGCCGCTTTCGGCCCGAGCCTGATCTGCCCAAGTGGGTATATATTTCTTCTCCGAATAGGCAGGATGCGTCAGCTCAGGCTTAATACTCAGGAGCACATCACCATCGAGATTGGCTTTGTGCGCGACCGCCAAATGCTCATCGACGAGCCAGAGATATTCATCCCCGCCCTCTTCTCCGATGTGTATACCGTGTGCACCCGGGTAGTCGCCCCAGCTCTTCACCAGCTCGCCGTCAGGCGAATAGAATAAAACAGCCGGTGAGGCCTGATGAAAGATAACAACATGACCATCCTTGGTGACCACTACGCCATGAGTCCGTCCGTTTTCATCCCCAATAGGTGACCGAGGCACCGTGATCCAGTTTTCAATCCACTCATAGCTGCCAAGCGGTGTATCAGTTATCGCGGAAGTATTAGACATGATAAATTAAATTTATCTCCCCAGAGAGCTTCGAGCGGACCCATTATTGTCAAAGAAAAAGAAAGCAGTGGAGCAGTCCTCATTCGATAGCGAACGACTCGTCCCAGCCTCTACAGCTTTCCATGAGAAGCTCAACGGACCCAAACGAAATGCTTGAGTTTGTTGTTCAAGGGCGAGTCCACTACCAGCGAACCGTCTAGAAGCTTCACTTCAAGAACGAGGAGTTTTTGCTGAACGAAGCTTCCGAGGATCCATACACCCGACTCGGGGTTTTCTAGTACGGACACTTCAAAGGTTTCCTCTGCTCTATCAGAACGCATGTGCCAACTGCGTGGTCCGAAAGTTATGATGGTATTACGCGATTCCTCGACATCGGGCTCACCGAGCGGAGTCCTCCGGGAGGCAGTCATTGAAACAGTATAGTCCAAGCGCCATTCCCCGAGAAGCATCGGAGGCAGATCTTCGCCGCCTTCGACCACAGCACGGTCGGAACGCTCGTTTTCGACCTTGTCTGCGGGAAAAAAGCTAAAGTCCTGGATAAGCGCTAAGGCGAACCCAAGGATCAAGATAATGAATGCGATGATACTGCCTTTGACCCAAATATTCATCCCATTCCTCCGGTGAACCAAATGAGAGCCACTTGGAGGCAGCCCACGACAAAGCCCAAAACAAAGCCTAATCGTTCAATGGTCTTAAATTCCTTTCTGGCCACCTCCATCACGATGGACTCAAGACGGTCCAAGTCGAACTCTTGAATCCGCTGCTCGACGATATGCTTCACATCAAAGTTACTCTCAAACTTCGTGGCAATTTTCTCCATCAGGACCTCTCCCTCTTTATCTATTTCCTCAAGGGCCATGTTCTCAAGCGATTCGACGGCCTGATCATTTACAAAATTCCCCACTAATGGAATTCCCTGAAGCTTCGGAACTAAGCGTTGGCGGATCAGACGAGATACGGCCGTGCGCAGGCCAGGTTTGATATCTACACCTCGGATTTTGTCATGAATTACATGATTACTGACCAGCTCGCGTTCAATGATCTCAGCCGCCTTCGCCGCGAGTTCCGGTTGACGTCGCGGAATGAGCCCCTGCCAAGTAACGAGACCCAGAACCCGCTGAGGGCGCTGAGGGCGGAAAAGCATCTTGATGGCGACCCAATTAGTAAGCCATCCAATGAATGCTGTTATAAAGGGGATCGAAAAGATTATGATCGTTTTTGCAGTCACACTGGTTCGACAGTCGGAGAAAAACCTCAAGGGTAAGCAATGTCATGAGCTCAGGAGCAACGCAAAAGTGGGGAAATGGCTTGGTCGAGCTAAGTCGAGCAGGCCTTTACTGTCCCAAAGGGGGGTTTCATATCGACCCCTGGAAAGGCGTTGATCGTGCACTCATCACCCATGGTCATGCGGACCACACACGCGTCGGAAGTAGCCATTACACCTGTGCGGATATTGGACTGCCCATTTTAGAACTTCGCCTTGGCAAAAAGGCACCGATCGAGGGTTGGCCCTATGGAGAACGGCGTCGATTAGGGGATGTTTGGGTCAGCTTTCACCCGGCCGGACATGTCTTGGGCAGCGCGCAGATTCGTATAGAGTCGGGCGAAAACGTCACTGTAATCACAGGGGATTACAAACGTCACTGGGACCCGAGTTGCCATCCCTTTGAAGTGGTTCCTTGCGACACATTCATTACTGAGTCCACCTTCGGCCTTCCCATTTATCAATGGCCCGACCCGTCCGCTGAGTTCGAAAAAATAAATACCTGGTGGCGCAGGAATAGCGAGCAAGGACGCACATCGGTGATCTATGCTTATTCGCTCGGCAAAGCACAACGCATCCTCGCCGGCATCGATCCAAAAATTGGCCCCATCGGCGTGCATCGAGCAGTGGACGAATTTCTGCCAATTTACCGCAATGCTGGTTTTCCGATTCCGGAAACAGTACGGATTGGCTCAGAGAATCCTCAAATCATAAAGGGAAGCGGTCTCTTTGTCCTACCCCCATCCGCCGAAGCAAAATGGATGTCAAAGCTGGGCCCCTCATCAGAGGCAGCAGCATCAGGCTGGATGCGCGTCCGTGGCATGCGTCGTTGGCAGTCTTATGACCAGGGGTTTGTGATCTCCGACCACGCAGACTGGCCGACCCTGCATCAAACAATCCAGGAAACCGGAGCCCACCACATTGGCGTCACCCACGGCTACACCACCGAAATGGTCCGCTACCTCCGCGAAGTGGGTCATAACGCCTTTGAAGTGCCCACTTGGTTTACGGGGGACAGAGAAGATTAAGAAGAGCCTAAAATCTCCTTGCGAAGGGTTCGTACTGTCCTCTAAGCAACTCAAATGCGCGTGATCCTTTGGTTATCTGTATCGTTTCTTTTCTGCAGCACTCTCCTGATGGGCCAAGCTCCAGGACTAGAGCCTGAACGACTCCTTAGGCCTCCAACGATTTTCGACCCGGCCATGTCTCCGGACGGCAAACACATCGCCTACTCCGCCGAGCATAAGGGAGAACGCGTCGTCATCATCCTAGATGAGGAGATGAATCCATTCAAATTATTAACTCGCTAATATAATACATGACTTTCACCCATGCATCATTCATCCTTTCAGGCATGGAAAAACGAGATGCTAGGATGCTCGGTCAGCAGGCCCAAGAGGAGGTGCGTCGTCAGGCGATCAAGTTGCTCAAAGCTGGTCACACCCGCGTCGCTGTTGCGGCTCAATTGGATGTGTCACGCCAACATGTTGGAGAGTGGTGGCATCGTTATCAGCAAGGCGGTTGGGCGGCTCTGAAGAAACGCAAACGCGGCGTTCCCAAGGGCACATCGCGCAAGCTCACGCCGGAGCAAGAAAACGAAGTCAGACGACTCATTACCGACAAGATGCCAGACCAACTGAAACTCTCTTTTGCGCTGTGGACGCGTGAAGCGGTGCGCCAGCTCATCAAAGAACGTTACGGCGTGGACTACGCGCTGCAAAGCTTGAGTGTCGTGCTGCGCCGCTGGGGTCTCACACCCCAACGTCCGGTCAAACGTGCCTACGAGCAGCGCCCGGCTGAGGTCAAACAGTGGCTCAATGAGAGCTACCCAGCCATCGCTGAGCGCGCTAAAACAGAGGG
>JABSRG010000005.1 GCA_013215165.1 Opitutales bacterium
CATCGAGGACATAGATCAAGTTCCCCTCACCATCGAGAGATGGAACGGTATCCCCCGATAGATTTACTTCTGTCTCAAACAGGTCGAACACCTCGATCAACACAAAACCTGGATCATCGTAGAGTTGATCAGGGGCGAGCAGCGGTAAGCGTTCCGTGTCAAAAGCGACGATAGCGAAACGGCCAGCGGCAAACTCGGTGTAGGCAATGTCACGCGGTATGAGCGGGAGCGGAAGATTGATCTGGTCCAGTATAAGATCGGTATCTTCGCGCACGGAGGTGGGATCTTCGGGGTCTTCGAGCAGAGTCGTCACCTCCCGAGGTAAACGCACGAGTGCAACCGAACTAGATACCGAGCCAGATTCTAACTCCCCGAGATTTTGAGCATCCGTAGCGATGCCTTCGGGATCACTGCTGAGATCACTGCTATCAATAGCCACAAACAAAACATCACCGTCCGCTGCAAGCGCACTGGGGAAGCCCGGTGCCAGTTCCCGCGTGGGATCAAAGCTTAAAGGGGGGGTGGGGTTAATGAGACTGTCAAAATCGGAATGGTTGGCCAAAAAGAAACGCTCAACAAATTGACTGTATAGGAAGCCATCTTGGAGGAAAGCCGACCGTGCCCCATCCGCTGAATAAACGGATATATCGACAAAGCCAAACAGAGCTCGCGGGGGAACGACACAACGGATGCGTGTGGGGCTGAGGACAGTCACCTCCAAGGCTGGGGTCGGCCCGAAAAAACAGGTCGCTCCTGGCATAAAGCCTTCGCCTATTATCTCGACGACATCGCCTCCATCCAGTGAGCCCACGGCAGGAGTCACCAAGGCGATAGACAACTCATTGAGATAGACGAAGGCACCGTGAATAATGCGATAAGCACCGCCGTCACTTATGATCTCTAGAGCAGCCGTGCCCGCTCCATTACGCGGTGTAAGCACAACGATCTCAGTATCGCTCGCAGATACGATCTCGGCGAGAACGCCACCGATGTAGACCGTGGGATCATCCGAAAAGCCAGAGCCAGTAATGGTAACCGTGTCTCCACCAGCTAAGTCAAGATAGCGGTCTGCTCCAGGGGCCTCCGCGTTCTCGATCTCGGCCACAAACGGATCTGATTGCAACTCGGCCTGCCCAGTTAGAAATACTGAACGATACACGCGTCCTAGCGCTCGTTGAGACAGCGCTAATACACTCGAGGAAATTTCCAGTGTATACACTGCATTGGGCTCCAATAAATCTATAGGATCGACGATTAAGCGGTTCCCATCGGCAAACACATTAACCGGAACCAAACTGCCCCCGCCCGTATCATTTTTCAGCAGGGAAATGTTTGATGCGTTCAACCCAGATATTGATAAACTATCCACAGCCTCACTGAACTCGATGGTGATGTCACTGCCGGTTCCCACGCCGCTCGCATATCCGCCCGGTTGAACCGCATCCACACTCAACACCTGCTGCGGGATGATTTGGACCCCGCCCAAACCGACCGGTATGGCAAAACTACCAGCGGTATGAGTAATCCCATATCCAGGCCCCCGTAAGTTCGCGTTCAATAACACGGCAGGCTCATCCGAGGGATCGGATAAGTCGCCGAGATCAATCAACTGCAGGAGGTCTTTAGCAAACGCCCCCTCAAATTCGGGCGTCTCTACGTCGAGGTCCCGTAATACATCGAGAGAAATCACCACGAGACTCCCCTTTACAAAGACCGAACGGACCCCACCGTTCCGAAAATCTGGCCGTGCCAATTCATAATTCAGTTCTCTTACCACCACGGGTTGAGCCGGATTCGAAACGTCGACCACTAATAAGGTGTTCTGGAAAGCGACGCGGTCATCAAGAACATCCAAGCCAAGGAATGCATAGTCATCCTGAACCTCGATGGAGACAATGGCACCCGGAGCGGTGAACGGTTGCCCCTCTAAATTAATCAATCCGTCCTGGTTGACCTGTGGGTTATCTGGCTGACTGATATCGTAAATCAGCAATCCCGCAGCGCCCGACGCGGCAAACAGAAACTGATCGTCGACAACTACATCTCGGAAATCACCGCCACCCGACACCGAAAAACCGGAGTCATCTAGAACAGTCTCTGTAGTCAAGATTTGGTCGCTCAATACCGGGTTCTCAGGCCGCGAGACATCATAGAAAATGAGCCCAAACTCACCATTGCCCACGATGGCCATATCTCCCTCGGTTGTGATCGAATGCACGCCGGCACTGGGGAAAGAAATCTGCCCCACAAATTCCAGCGCAAAAGGCAAGGAGAGATCGAGCACCGTAAGATGACCTAGAGCAGCTTCCTCGTCATAACCGATTATGTAGGCGTAATTGCGATGAATGGTAAAAGCATGGGCGCCTTCAAACAGGATGTCTTCGGGAAGCGTTTCTCGATCCGACAAGCGGTCATGCAAGAGGTATCCCTCCCCTAGCCTACGCAGGTTATGCATGCCCGAGGTGGCATCGTAGACATCAAGCCTCCACCCATCTCCAAAGTCCGACAAATGATAGAGGAATCCACCCTCTGCTTCCGCGTGCAGCACATTACCCGGAATGATCGTGTTGGGGCTCAATTCTAACTCCGGTGTCAGGATCTGCGTCGTACCCATACCGACCTCGATAGCCACCGTCTCAGACTCAGCTGTGTTACCACTAAAGTCTTCGGCAACGGCAAAAAACTCGAAAATCTCTCCGGCACTTCCGCTCGGAACGAGATAATCAAACCCAAAGGGTGCCCAGGCATTATCAACAGCGGGAGATGCGTCGGTGTAGAGCAGATCCGGCTCAGCGGCCGACCCCAAATCCCGGAAGAAACTCACCGTCTGAACGCCAGCCAGATCCAAAGCCCGTCCAGAGAAGGCAGACGCCTCATTTTCAGATAAAATATCTCCAGTCACAGGACTTAGCAAATCAACCACTGGGCTGGTAGTATCCTCAAGTTGACCCACTGTGACCGTCTCAGACCGCGCGCTCTGGCCCTTAAAATCGTAAGCAACCGCATAAATCTCAAACACATTACGCTCAGCATCTGCCGGCGTGGTAAAGAACGCCTCAAAGATATCCTCATCGTAAAAAGAGTTTTCCGATGCATTCAGCGGTAACCGCACAGTCGCCGCACGGGTCTCATTCACAAAAAATTCCACACGGTTGATCGCCAAATCGTCGATAGCATTCGCCTGAAATCTCAGCGATTGCCCCGAGAATACTAAACTGCCCTCAATCGGGCGACGCATCTCAACATAAGGAGGCTGATCTGGGATGATACTGTAAGTCAGAGTCTGCGCCGCCTGCTGACCTGCCGAATCGAAGGCATGGACGGTTAATGAGGCCACCTCTCCAGGATTCTCTCCCACGTTATACTGTGCGGTGTAAGGGGCCACCAGGTCGCTACCAACAGTCTGTCCGTCGACTAAAAATTCCACCCGAGCCACATCCACGTCGTCCTCGACCGAAGCGGTGAGCGTAACGAGCGTGTTTTCCGTAATCTCCGCACCGTCTTCAGGTGTGATGGCCGTAATCAAAGGAGGATTATCCGCATCGACGGTTACGGTGATCGATGCGGTCGCCTCATTACTTGGGAACGCCGTATCTTTAGCGCGTGCAAAAAACGTCACAGGAACGCCCACCCTGTCAGCATCGAAGGTGTAAGAGACTTCATAAGGCGGTGCGACGACCACTTGAATGAGCTCCGATTGAACGGTGCTTTCACCTTCTGGAAGAAATTCGGCGTAAAACTCTACAGAGCCGATAGACACATTATCCGTCGCTTGGGCAGCGATTCTGAAAGGCAAGCCTGCCGTAAAAGCCGAGCCATCGAGCGGAGCTATTATCTCAACTTGAGGCGGTTCATCATCCGCAATGATGACCACCTGATGTTGATCCGCTAAAGTACTTTGACCGGAAGAATCCTATGCTATAGCGCCCAGAATCAACGTATCACCTACCCGATCGAAGGGCACATTCCAGAATACCTCGAAGGGCGCGGTCAAGTCAGTGGCGATCGGCTGACCGTCGACCGTAAATGTCACAGAGCGCACTTCAATATCATCTCCCGCGGACGCCTGGATGAGCAGATCCATCCCCTCGAAGATCGCCTGACCGTTAACTGGATTAGACAGTGAAATCGAAGGCGGAAAATCGGTCCTGCTGTAAATCGTAACCGCAGGCTCATGAGTAACCTGGCCTCCCGAGTCCACCGCCGATGCCGCGATCTTCAACACGCCGCGTTCATCGCTGGTCTCCGGAATCGTAAAGCTGAATCCATACGGTGCAATGGTGTCGATGAAGGGCTCAATATCCGGGAATGGGAGCCCATCATCATCCACGACCGTAAAGACAACGCGATCCACACTGAGATCGTCTGTAGCCACTGCTTGCACACCCAGAAAAGCTCCCTGAGGCACAAACGACCCTGGTTCAGGCTGAAGGATATCCAAGGTAGGCGGTTCATCTTCAACGATATAAAATCCAACAACTCCACGCGTTTGCTGGCCATTTATATCTAACACCTCAATTCCAAAAAATCGCTCTCCGAGAGTCTCCGGCAGGCGCAAAGTCAGTTCGTATAGCGGGGTATCGATGACATTCACAGTGCCTGGCAAAGCATCGATGGGCTCGATATCCGACTCGCTTAAAAATGGGATGCCACCACTGAAATCAAGCTCCGTGCCTGAGCCTGAAACACTCACATCACTCCACACCGCGATCCGTTCCACTGCGGCATCATCCGCAGCACGCAGATTAAAGTCGACCAGCGCACCGGCGATATAGGATTGGCCTGCTACAGGTTCTCCGAGTGTGAATTGTGGCTTTTGTGTATCTTCGATCACGAGAACTTCATGGAAGTACAATCCGACATTTCCCTGATTGTCGGTGATCCGAAGACCGATTTCGACGGTTTGACCCGAAGCAAAAACGCCGACCGGCACCTGGAAATCGGTTTCAAGCAAAACCAAATCATAAGGCCCATACGCATTATCCGCAGCTCCAGGAAGGAAATCGATGCCCCTCCATCCCATAGCTTGCATGCCCGACTCGACACGGCTGTCAAAATAGGCAAGTTCTCCGTTCGAATCGAAGCCCACGACGCCAAAACCCCCATCAATCGTATCTAATATCTTTCCATCAACGAGGAATTCGACCTGAACCACCTGTGAATTATCTCGGACAAGCGCTGACAAAGATAGATACCGTAGCCCCTCAGGGATCACCTGCCCCGGTGCTGGAGCGATCACAATCCCCTCCGGCGCCGCATCGGATACTAATCGCACAATGAAAAAGCGCGTCGTCGCCTGCCCAATCGAGTCTGTGGCTGCTATCTCAAAACGGTAGGTCCCCAGCGGCAGATTAGTTGTTTCCCAACGATAGACGCTATCAACAAAGAAATCGTAGCCTTCCGCTTCCTCGCCATTGATGGAAATCGATACGGCTGCCACCGCGAGATCATCAGAAGCCTGAATCGGTATGCTCACTGCGTTTCCTCGAAGAATCTCGATTCCCAAAACGGAATTAACCGCATCCACAGGGATGCTTACTCCGGCATAGAGTAGCTGATCCGCCGAGATCTCAGGATAAGCGTTCTCACCGATGGCCACAGAGAAATTGCTACGGCCCACTTGCCCTAACACATCCTCAGCCTCGATATCAAGAATCCAGGTTTGACCCGCAGCACTGCCGGGAATCGCAAAAGTAAAGGGCTGAAAGAGCGAGGTCGTATCCAGATCGGGCGTACCTTCGAGGATCACTGAGCCCTAAAGCGTCACTGTATAGGCGCTAATGCCGGTGAGATCATCAATCTCCAGGTCGAGTTCAACTCGCTCTCCTTCGATCGCCGAGAAAAGCGATCCTGATATCTGTTCTCCATTTGAGAAGACCGCAATCTCGGGCTCTTGCTCAGGCATAACTGTTAGGCTGAGGGGCCCTGGTCTACCCTCATGGCTCTGTGGTCCGCTATCAAAAGCAATAAAAGCGAGCGACTGCTCCAATGGCTCAGAAATCTGGGGAGTCGACAGTGGATCAAACTCGTAGACAAACCCACCCGGTGTGTCCGAGCCGTCTATCGACTGAGCCCTCACCCGACTGCCGTCAGAAAAAATGAATGACCCGATCGGTCCGGATTCCGCGTCTTGGGAAAATAGCAGCCGAATCTCTGAAAGGGTAAATGCGGACTCGTCTAAATCATCACTGAAGACCAGAGCGACCTCGTCTCCATGAGCATAGCTGGTAAGATCAATCGCAATGGGCGCAAGCAGTGAAAAACTCCCCGCTTCGATTCCATTCTGAAACAGAATCAGCCGTGTATTCTCGTGAGCGGGGTCGCCAGGCAGCGCCCAATCGACCGCCACCGTGAGCGTCGTGTCGTCCGAGCGCATTAAGCCGCCATTCAGGGCGAGGACTGCAGCACCTGGCGTTGAAAAATCCCAAGACGAGACTACATCGCCAGATCCTCCCGAAGTGGTGAGTTCAAGCCCATTGAGCAGGCGTAGTTGTGCTGTATCGTCGAGCGTAAATGCCAGCTCACTGGAATTGGTATCAACGTGTGACAACGGCAGATCGCTTTCGATAAAGACGACCGATTGTATGCCCGTGTCATCAGTTACCACCACGGAGGGCACGTACGACGCCTCACTTAAAATCACTGAATCGTCCTCTGGAAATGCGTTCGTCAATACTGGCGCATTATCCTCAATCGGTGCCAGAGCCGGTGGCAGCACCGTAAAATTAACCGGGAGCGCACGCCCAATGTTTCCCGCAAGATCCTCTGCACTCACTTCGATGCGGAATTCAGTCTCCTCAAGCACCTCGGGAATCATATATGGGTAGACGTAGAGCTCATCGCCTTCGGAGAGCACGACCACACTGCCTGCATTTTCATCCCGCAAAGTTACCTGAACTAACAAATCCTCGGGAGTATCGAGATTGTCCAGGAGTTCCAAGCTTACCTCGATTTCGGCGCCTTCAGTCGCATAAAATACTTCCCCCTCGACCGGACTCAATACTTCCAAAAAAGGGGGCAAGCGATCCGGTACTACATCGAGAAAGACCGAAGCAGCCCGCCCGACATTTCCATTAATATCGATGGCCTCGACAACAAGTTCGATACGAGAATTGATCTCTGGCGAGCGAGATAAACCCCGCAAATCGACGTCCATACTCAGCGCATAGGAACAGATGACATTCTGAATAAGGCTTCCGAACCCATTAGGATCGGGCACGAAGAAGGTGCGGGTTTCGGGGACGATTTCCTGGGGATCCAGGTTTAGCTCCACCAGAAACTCGTCTTCGACCCAAACGTTGATGCTCTCAATGAGGCGATTGTCTTGCGCCTCGATTTCAAGCGATAGCTGCTCCGCCTTCAACACATCGGTGCCAGATATGGGGGCAGAAACGCTGACAATCGGAGTTTCATCATCCGCAATCACCCGTACAGGCACCCGAGTCGTGCGTACCTGGCCGACACTGTCTGTGACTTCAAAACGAAGATACCCCACTCCATCGGCATGATGTGGCTGCCACAAAACGTTGTCTGCATTTGGGAGCGGCGGGACTACAATTGCGTCTAAAAGTTGAAGTTGCCCAAATTCATCGGCCAATCCGTTGATCGCTGCTTGATCGGTGATAGAAACTTCAAACCGCTCCCCGACTTCCCAACTGCTGACACGGATACTCGATATTCCAAGATCGTCGCGAAGCACGGCACCAATAGGTAGGGTCTCTCCAGCATAAACAGGGCGGAATTCAACGGGCTCCACGATCTCAATATGCGGGAAAGCATCTCGCAAGACAGTGATCGCAACCTCCGCTTCACCCACCTGTGCCTTATGATCAAACGCCCGAGCTGTGAGCTCGAAAATCGTGGAGTCTTCAAATCCATCAACAAGCGACTCAGCATACTGAACAAGATCAAAGCGCTGGTCGGAAACCGGAGTAACTATGGGCTCTGCCCACAGCGTCTCATTCAGAATAGCTGCTAATTCCGCAGGCTCCTCTACAGATGAACGATGCTCGTCAAAGTCTCCAGCTGCACGATAGTAACGAATAGAGATCTCACCCGTGGCAAGCTCGGCAAAGACCAAAGCTGGATACGCGACAGGATCAGAGATTTCTCCAAAGTCCGCCAACCCGGCATAGGCTTCTAGGTGATAATCGTCCAAAGGGACGAGCACAGGCTGCCAAGAATCAACTGCTTCAAAAACACGTCCAAAGGCATCTGAATTGAAATCTTCCTGAGCGTCCAACCAAGTGCTGCCACCATCGATCGAAAATTCCACGGACTGGGCATCGATAGCGACATTATCCCGCACACTGACTGAGAGTGGATACTCCACTCCCTCGACTAATTGGTCGCCCGCGCGCGGAGATAAAAACTGTAATTCGGGACCTTCTGTGTCCGGTTGAACCCGCAGCTCGAAGTCAAAACTCGCCGCCGTCGGTGTTGCACGAGGGAACTCTCCCTCGGCGATCAGCGTGTATTGAAGATTGGTCGCATCGACCACCGCGGGAACGGTGTAGGCAAATTGATACGGAGCGCCATCAGTATCTGAGAAAATCTCAATGCCCTCACTATCTAGTAAGCGCACGCGATCCACGAGCGCATTTTCGGGAACCACCGCAAGGAAATCGATTACGATACCCTCAAAAACATCAAAATAGGGCAAGCCCGCTTCTCCCTCACTCAAGCGCGGATAGCTCAGAGCGATATCCAGCGGTGCTATGACGTCCTCTCGAAAAGTGAGGCTCACTGCAGCACTACGCGCCGCATTGCCTGAGGAGTCTACTGCCTGCACGAAAAAATCCAGCGCCTCTCCATCTTCCACAAAACCTGCCTCCAGCAGTGTCGACATAGCCGCCAAGAACGAACCATCTTCATTAGATGAGATTTCTTCCGCGCCCAAATTTGCCAGCGGCTCACCCGGCGCACCCGACTCGTAGACTGTGAGCGAATCTAGTCCGATATTATCGAAACCCGTCACCAAAAACCCAATCAGCGCAGTACCTGTCTCGTCTATCTGAACAATAGTGTTATGAGCAGGCTCGGCAATGACTACGGAGGGCGGAATGGTGTCCGACGTGACCCATACCTCGACCTCATCCGTCCCCACTAAACCATCAGAATCTGAAACACTTGCGACGATACTCATACGAGACCCTGCCAGTTCAGTTGGAATTGGATACTCTATACTTGAGGAACCTAACGTGACGCGCTCACCATTCACAAAGTACTGGATATCCCCCGATCTGATGGCCCCGTCATCTAAGACGCTCACCTCGATGGGTAGAGATGTTCCAGCAACCCAACTTGAAGCGTCGACCGGGGAGATGAATTCAATTTGTGGCACCTGATTCGGTTGAACAACCACTTCGATATTCTCTGTGGACACCAACCCATGATAATCTGTTACATCTAAACGCGCCTCAAAACGAGACCCAGTGGGCGATTCCGGAATAGGCACCAAAAACTCGAACTGTTCCGTTCCTGCAGAAAAGAGTCCGTTCCTCAATGCAAACAATCCAGGCTTAGACTCCTGCCTAAGCACAACACTGTCTCCGGGATTTTGCAGGTCTACAATCTCCAGAACGAGTTCGCTCCCATACACAATCAGATCGTCGGTCACACTGATCTGGAAGGAATTCAAGTCGCCGCTCCGCACAGCTCCAAGATTTGCTGGGTTCACAAAACTAATTATCGGCGGCGCATTGGCCCGAGCTTCAAGCCCGATACTCTCCGAGTAAAACTGCCTCTCTCCCTTAGTTCCGACTGCGCTGACAATCATACCACGCCCTGCCAGGTTTTCAGGGATGACGTATGAGACCCGATAAGAAAATTCTTCTGCGATAGCCTCCTCTCCCTCCTCGTTTTGATATACGATTGGCTGAGCATACCGAGTAGATCCAATCGAGCTTCCATTAATAAAAAACTCCACCGAATCGTAGGCACCATCGGAAGCGCTTAGGGTAAAATCCAATAAAGAACCCACGACAAAAGACGCGCCTTCCGCGATCAGCGTAACATCGGTGCTGTAGCCCGACCGCCCCTCTTCCAGTAGCGTACGGATAAAGGCTGCATCATCATCTTGGGTGTAAATGCTGAGCGATTGTCCAACACCCTCCCCATTTCCAAGAGGCTTGATCAGTAAGTCCAAGGGTTCAGAAGCGCCCGATACCCCATCAAAATCGGTCGCCACCGCAATGATACGGATGTAGGAATCGGCCCGATTTGCCGGAGCTTCCAGCAACACAGAAAACGGGGCCTCACTGTCGGTATAGACAACCACCCCATCCACCAAAAACGAGACCGAAGCCACGTTTTCAGACCCTCCATCATCCTCGACTGAGGCGTAGACAGTAAACGATGCCTCTTCAAACAGGTGGCGCGCGCCCGCAGTCAATTCGACGGTGGGGGGGCCATTGTCCACAATCACCTCAAACACAAGCTCCTCAAAATCCACGAGACGATTCCTCACTGTAACAGTGGTCGAACCGGCACTGAGACCTACGAGCACACCATTTGCGTCGACAGAAACAATGGCGTCGTCCCCAACCGTGTAGACAGTTCCAAAGCTTGGATTGCTCATCAGGAGTTCGTCAGGCCCACTCCAGGGGTCAAACTCTCCCACTACCTGTAGCTGAATTGGCGACCCTACTGAGTCTACGGCCAAGACGCCTTCGAATAATTCATTACGCAGAGAAAGACGGTTCAAATTCGTCTCGTCGCCCACCGAAACGGCTATAGTCCGTTCAATGCCTGCATAGGACACAACAAGCTCTGCCACTCCGGGAAGCAGGCCATAGATCGTCTCGTTTTCACCTACGACTGCGATGGTCTCATCGAGAGAACGAAGGGTGACACCATCAGACTCAAACAGACTTACTCCATAGCTACCCCCATCCGAGCCGCCGTCAAAAACCCCAACAATACCCAGTCTCCGATTTGCCCCAAAACCAGCCAAAGGCGCGGATGCCTCTAAGCCATCTTCAATGAAATCGACCTGAATATCTAACAGATCGGCAGGAAAGACATCCGAAACCCGCCACACATCTGAGTCCGTGTGCACATGACCTAATTGATCCCTGGCTGTTACCTGGAGATAAAGCAGTCCCTCTGATTGCGGAACGACACCGTTCCTCACTCCAAAAGATGCTGCAAAGCTTTGAGATATACCCGTCTCAGACGACACCTCAATCCCATCGGCTGAGCTAATCTGCTTCGAGTAAACTTCGAGGAATGAGTTCACCTCATCAATCCGTCCACCAGCATTGAGCAGTTGTCCAGGAAGTGTGCCGAGGAGCGCAATCTCGAGATCGGCCAATCCAACCTCGCCATCTGCAATCACCACAGACGGGGCGTAGCTAGCGAGTTGAGGCAGGTAGCGCACATCCATGGAGGCGATACGTGGAGCAGAATCAGGATGGAGAAAATAAAAGCGCTGAGTGGCCACATCACCCCCCGACTGTATTACCAATTCGAAGCGGAGTAACAGGGGCTTACCCGACTCTATCGAAAGTCCGCCGAGATCGAAATCCGCAAAATTATTGACCTCACCCCCTTCAGGAGAATGCAGCGTAGTACTCTCCAAACTCGTGACGCGCGTCCACAAGCGCTCGCCTCGTGCCGACACGTGGGATACGGCAAACGCATCCAAATATTCGGAAAGATCCCAATGCAACACATCCACATCGACCGATTGTAGCGATGCGCCCTCATCAAGCGAAAAAAAGTAATCCACCCTCAAGGGTCCACCGTCTCCCTCGGATGGAATGGTGACCTCGACTGAATCAAGCGCCGCGCCAGAGAGTCCTATCGCCCAAAAAAAGGCTAAGCACAACGCCCATCTACGATGGCGAATTTGGAGGAAAAAATAATGCAAAGGATACAACACCTGACAACACATAGCTACAGCGGTAAAACGCACAACGGGGGAGAAAGAGAGAGATGTATATGGGGTTAGAATCCTTGATCAGCACCCACGCCGAACTGACCCATATACACGTCACCACGGCGTGTCAGACCGTTTACAATGAGATCTCCCTCAATCACCGTAGCACCCTTCACATGCAGCGCTGCGGATTCGACTGTATCTTCGGTGCCCTCTCCGACAACTAATGTCCCTGACGCTTCCACCTTAACGACCTCGGTAGCACTGTCCCCCGGAACCGTCAATGTGGTGACCTCGGGGACTACAGGCGAGAGATCGACTGTGTCAAAAGATCCGTCTTCGTAGTTGAAAAACAAGGTATTGCCGACGAGTGACAGAGTGTCCGCTGCGATGAGTTCATTTGGATTCAGGTCCAGGCGTTTCCAAGCAGTTCCGTTATAGGCCTCGAAATAAATGTTTTGAGGGTCCGTATCATTGAAGCGAATAACACCTGCTACCTCCAGACCAGAGCCACTGCCTAAGGTAAGTCCGTTCGCGGCGACTAGACTAGTAACACTCACGGATCCTGAGAGGTTCACATTTCCTAGTGAATCACTGACGACCAAAGACTCGCCTGCAGTTGTGTCCACTCCTACGGCAGAAGTGATATCTACACTTCCCGCTAATACCGTGCCATCTGGGAGAATGAGCGACGTGGCGGTGAGTTCACCGTTCACAGTGAGGTCACTCTCAATAAGGAGTGAATCTGCGTGAGTCGTAAGCGTCCAGCCGAGCAGAGTTGCCAAAAGGATTCGAGGAGGATTCAGGGATGTGTTCATGGAGGATACTAGAAAACGAGATTAAGCAGGATCGGTATCGGTGCTCTTTTTATGAGCGGCCTGCCGGCGCACCCTTAGTGAGGCACCGATGACCATCACGAAGGTCACAATCCCGACGCTCGAAACCTGAATTAAGGTGCCGCTTGTTGGCTCGTCGGCCAGAAGCGATGCGGGTGCAGCCAAGACTAAAGACGTGATTACGCTGTATTTCATGATGTTCTTTGAGAGAGGTTTTGGTGAATCAGGGAAGATCTAAGGTGACGGTGCCCGACGGCAGGAGACGTATATCCCGGCCTGCCACATCAATGAGCGCTTCTTGATAGCCTCCTGCAGTGACTTGAATGGCGTCATTGGTTAATGCCACGACCAAGGCCGCTCCGATGGTTTGTTTCGGTCCCTGGCCATTACCTAGATTGGTAGCAATGAGGCCATCATTTGCATCGCTGCCCGTCGCTCCGTCTACATAAATTGTGATGCTGTCGTCAGCTCCGTCGAGAGGGGAAGTGCCACGTAAAAACTCCTCTAGATTATTCGCCGTACCCCCATCGAAATTGTCTCCGGGCAGGACGTCTTCAATGCCCAGTAAAGTATCTCCCAAATCAGCATCGACGATCTGCTGCTCCCAGGCATCATCCATACCATCTCCATCAAGGTCTAAGCCACGATCAGGTCGGGACGTATTTATTGAAATGTTGTCCAAATAGGTGGGAATTACTGCACCTGTCCCAAATCTGAGCTGATAAAAATAGGGAACGTTGTGCGCGAATCCACAGGCAGTGATTACCTGCACATCATCTACATAGAGATCCCATACCTGTGCGGCGTAGTCGTGTCGGAGTGTAAAACGCTGCCAAGCTGAAGGGTCGAGATCAGTCGCGACCGTGGCCCAGTTACTCGATAATCCGTCGTATGCGCGCAACTCCCCCGCTTTATTCATATAAAAAGCCGACGCCGTTTCCCGCGAGATGAGCGGTTCTCCCATCGAACTCGCAAACGGGACTGCATTCAGAGAGAAATCGATCCAGATCTCAGTCTCTGTAGGCAAGGAAAAGAGATTGCCCAGACTAAACGAATCTTCATTTGTTGCGCTCGTAATTTGCAGCCCTTGGCCGCCCAACCAGGCGGCCTCGCTAGAAATCTCAGCGGAACCATTTCCAGAAGCGTTCCACCCGTTCTGCCCACTGATTGCGTCACCGGCGCCATAACCTTCAAAATCATCAAAAAAAGGAATTGGGCTAAAAGAATAAGCATCAGGGGTCGCCGGATCCGAAAAACGGAAAAACTCGGCAGCGTCGGGTAGGCCGTCCCCGTCACTGTCTACGAGTAAAGGACTAGTTCCGGCATTGAACTCATCCAAGTTACTCAGACCGTCCGCATCAAAATCGTCCTCAGGCAGCACGTCTTCTATCGTGGTAATCGCGTCGAGTGGATCAGCGTCGACGATTTGTTGCTTCCAAACATCATCGATGTCGTCGCCGGAGGTCGTGATGATTTCCACGGAAATGTTATCCAAATAGGAAGGGTTGATAGCACCCGTTCCAAAACGAAGTTGGTAAAAATAAGGGACAGTATAAGCGAATCCGTATCCGCTAACGACTTGTATCTCATTCAAATACAGGTCCCAAGTCTGAGCCACGTAGTCTTGCCGCAAAGAAAAATGCATCCAGCCTTCGCTATCGATTCCGGAAGCAACTGTGCTCCAGCCATTTAGACTTCCATCGTAGGCACGAAGTTCGCCTGTATTGGTCACGTAGAAAGCTGACGCCGTCTCTGGTGAAAGTTCAGGATCTGGCTCAGATGCATCGAAGACAACAGGCTTCAGATTGAAATCGATCCTTACTTCATCTGCATCGGGTAGGGAAAACAGACTGCCGAATGAAAATTCCAGATCATTCATGGCACTCGCGAACCGCAGACTTTGGTCGCTCATCCAAGCGGCATCAGTAGACACTTGTGCACTACCTCCGCCTGAGTCAGACCATCCATCTTGATCCGAGATATCGGTGCCAGGTATGTAGCCTTCAAAATCTTCGAAGAATGGCGCCGAAAAGACCATGCGCGACTCCGCCGTGAGCGGATCATTACTGCGCATCAACTCAACTCGGTCTGGTAGCCCGTCTCCATCTGTATCGGCAAGATCAGCCCGTGTACCGAGAACAAACTCTTCGAGGTTGCTGAAACCATCTCGGTCGAAATCATCCGAGCGATCTTCCACATTCAGGTTGAGCGCGGACGCTATCTCATAGGCGTCACTCATACCGTCTCCATCTGCATCTGGAAATAGAGGGTTCGCAGACTGTATCCTAAAGGAATCAAACCCAGTAGGTTCGTTGGCGCCTGAGCTCAGCAGAAAACGAGATATACCCATGAGGGATGGGTCAGCGAATCCAATGTCGAACGCCAGGAGCTCTCCATCGATGAATACGTCGAAGGTCTTGCTTCCGTAATCGAGGCGCAGCGTGTAGCGAATCCAGTCCACAAACTGCGTTCCATCGAGAGCAAATAAGCGCTCAAGCGCTATCCAGTTACCTCCTCCGAACTCATCGCCATCAAATGCGTAGATCACGCCATCACCCTCCTCCAGCACGGCTCCGATCACAGCGGACTGATTGTTCAGATCAAGCGGCAATTCATCGACCGCCGTCACCACCGACGGCTTCAACATCATGTCAATGAATACTATCTGGGGCGATGATTGTTGCTCTATATCTAGTGAGATCTTTGGTCTCGTGTCGGCATCAAACAATTCCAAGTAAGCCGAAATCAACGGATCTACATCCGTAAAATAACTATAATCAGATTGATCCACTGACCATTCAATGCCGAGCACAGAATCTTCAAAATCTTCGTAAAACGGCAGAGACGCCTGGCCGGGCAAGCTAACGGCATTTATGTGCAGAAAACAATAAATGGCCGTTAAGAAAATAGAGGGAGGTCTAAACACTTGAAATGACTTTGTTAGCGTCATTAAGAATGATAAGAGGGGATTATGCGGATTTTATCTTGTCAAACATGATTAGTAAAAAAATTAATAACTTTTAAATTCAAAGTTTTTACAGGCGTCATCGGGTAATTTCAGAGCGGCACGATGCCATTTGATTATATTTGAGGTCTTATAAAGCCGAGCTGAGGCATGGTGGGTCCCAGGAACAATAACGCTGGAGTTTCGATCCGTGGATGGACGCTGATGAACGCGAGTTTTTGTAATAGATTGTGCCGAGCTGAGGCTCGGCGGTCCCAGGGATGGACTATGTTTGCTGCGCTGCGGCTTTGCTTGGGCTCCAGTGGCCAGTAAGCCAACGGTGTAGGAGGTAGACAATGGGGGTGTCGATTATAGCGATGGCGAGCTTGAGTGCCCAGAATGCAAGGGTGCTGCTAATAAATACCCCGAGAGTCCAATCACCGAAGATAAAAAAGGCGATGCCGTTGAAGACGAGCGAGTCCAGGAGTTGGGAGGTTATGGTGCTTAGGTTATTGCGGAGCCACATGTGTTTGTTGCCCGTTACTTTTTTCCAAAAATGGTAAGCCCACACGTCATGCGTTTGGGCAGCGAGATAGGCAGCTAAGGAGGCGCAGACAATAATCGGGACAGCCCCCAGTGTTGCAGCGAAACCTTCTTGGTTGGTATAGAAATCAGCTGGAGGCAGCTGGATGGCCACCTGTGAGACAAACAAGATAATGATGTTGGCCAAGAATCCCATCCAAACCAGGAACTGAGCGTGCGCCTTGCCATAGACTTCAGAAACGATGTCAGTGATAGGGAATGTGATCCAATAGCACAGTATACCGGCACTCAGGGGAAACGATAGACCTCCGATCACGAAGAGCTTGGCGCTGATCACATTAAGAATGGACAGCGCTGCGATAAAGACGGTGAGCAGGAGGACAAATTTACGTTCAAGTGCGGTCATAGGTTGGGACAGGGTATATTTAAAAGGATTAGGCAATGCGTTTTCCGAGCCGATAAGTTTCCAAAACTTCAGCGGGCGTCACACGTGTCAAAATGGAGGCTAGCAGGTGACGCGACCTTTTGAGATGGGGAGCTCCGAAATCGAGCACAACAAAAGATGCAGGGAGGCCGGTTTCCAAATATCCGTAGTGATCGCCCCCGAGAGCGGGCCGCACATTGCTCGTCGCCATTTTCAAAATCGCAGCCGGATCGGGTTTCCGCGGATCGCCAAACTGGCTTTTGGTCAATTTGTAAGTGTAGTCTAATTCAGCGAACATGTTGGGACTGTTGAGCAGTCCGTTATCCGTTCCAAGCAGCAGATTGATACCCGCGTTTAAGAGTTCATTTATGGGGGGAAGTGGCAGCGCGAGATTGGCATTCGCTCGCGGGTTGAGCACGCCGGTTTTGCCATGCTGAGCCAATAGTTCGATTTCTTCGGCGTTGGCGACAGTCAGGTGAATAATGAGATGTGGATCGAGGAGTTCAATGGCACGCATCAGGTCTCCCCTACCCGTGTGCTTGAGGCTCACATCGCGATAGCCTTCATTTTCCAGACAGTGGATCGCGCGCAGCTTTCCGAGTTCAGTCGTCAGCTCGCGAATTTGCTGCCAAGCTGGATTAGTCAGGTCGTTCATGGTGCTTTCGCTGAAGCCATTGGCCTTTTGGAGTATGTGGCGCAGCTCTGCGAGATCGGACTCGGAGAGGGGTTTGCTTGAAGCAGCAAGTTCGGCGTCATCAAAGGGCAGTTCTGCGAATTGGCCGAGGATGATGGAATCGACGCCAGTTATGTCCGATGCTTCGCGTAAAAGGTCTACGCCGTATTCGCCTTGTTCTCTGAAATCGATATGACAGACAGTGCCCGAGCTGGCCATGTAGTGTAGGTGATCGCAGATGGCTTCGAGATGGGCTGGGCGTTTGGCTGCCTTGAGTTGACGATATTTATAACCGTTGGGCCGAAAAAAACCTTCTTCGAGCGTCATGCCTGTTGTGCCATCGGGTAGAAAAGAGTCCCCCATATGGGTATGACTGTTATAAAGACCGGGGATGATGACGCGTTTTGCGCCGTCGCAGACGCTGACTGGCGTAGTCTTTTGGATGTGTTTGATGGTGTCGCCTTGAACTTCAAAGGAGGCACATTGAAAAGGTTCTAAGTCGGGGCCGCAGAGGACGATGACGTCGTCAAATCTCATAACTAATGGTCTTCCTGCTAGAAAGAGGTCGAAGCCGCAAGTGTGTTATAGGGCGAGGGGCATGGAATCCGGAGCCTCTCCAGTAAATTAGGTCCGGATTTTTGGCGTAATACCATCGCCGGATCGACAAATTTGAAAACGAATCGATGTTGCGCTCCTTATAGGGAAGAAGATTTGTCTATTTTGGGACATCGATGGCACTTTGATCTGGAGTGGAGGTGCGGGCGAACGTGCCTTTGAACATGCGACTCGCGAGGTCTATGGCATCGAAACCAGCCTGACCAAAATCGATTACTCAGGACGCACGGATCGTCTGATTGCCCCTTTAATCGCAGACTACCACGAAATCGAAGAGCATCAGCGTAAGGATACAGACATCTTGCATAGAATACTTTGAGGCTGATTATAGCGGTGGCTATGAGTGGATTGGCCCTGGGTTGATCGCAGCCAGCGGATAAGCTTCAGACATAATTGAGACCGATCAGAGGCGTTATTAAACAGGAGACTCGAGAACGCCCGTCCATGCTTTTGACAGCTTGCCCGCGCCGCCTCGTTAAGTTTGCGGCGGCGTTGGGTTTCTTTCACATCTTCTAACCCAATGGTTGCCTCCAGCAGAACCGTAAGATTATGCACCAGACAGATAAACTGCGCTTGCACCGATTTAGAGGTTTGCTAGCTCGCCCATGCCTTTGTCTCTTCTAGGCTATTTTTGAAAACATAGGCACAAAGCGCTTAGTGCTTATCGGGCTCGTTGGAGCAATCTATTAGTGCAACGCATTTTCTGATCTGTAGGTTGAGAGCAGTTGGCGTTTTCTCTTTAGATGGAGTATTCCATCATTACCGCTTTCTATAACGCGTTTGAGTTCACTCAGGCATTCATCGATTCTATCGATGCCACAATACTGGGTGAGCGAAGCGCAATAGAGTCGGCGATGGTCTTTCATTCAAGGACAAAATCTGGGTTTTAGAACTCGGTTGAGCCACACGAATTCAATGTTCAATATTCAGCTATCAAAGCTTCGAATTATATATAATAGGCTCCGCATTTCCAGACCCCCGCCATAAGGCCCAATATCGGCTTTGGGGATTCTGGATTTCCTGAGCCTTGTCATAAGCCGAAAATTAGGGCTGAACTCTTCCATCATTCATGGACGCACTCCTCATCGCCGTAGCTTTTGTTTTTGGACTCATTGCTCAACAGCTTAAATTGCCCCCGCTGGTCGGGTTTTTAGTGTCGGGCTTTGTGCTGCAGGCTATGGGCAAAGAAGGCGGACCAGCGCTACAAACCATGGCCGATTTGGGCGTTACACTCCTGCTCT
Source organism: Opitutales bacterium (assembly GCA_013215165.1). Lineage (NCBI taxonomy): Bacteria > Pseudomonadati > Verrucomicrobiota > Opitutia > Opitutales > Opitutales bacterium. The sequence continues at coordinate 19,158 of JABSRG010000005.1, forward strand.
TTTGCATCGGCGTGAAGCTCAAACTGCGCTCACTGGCCCGCCCAGAGATTTGGGCAGGTACCACCATGCACACCGGAGGTGTGATGCTTGCATGCATACCAGTTCTTTTGATCATCGCCGTTGGCGTGCTTGGAATCGAATGGTTCGACATCAAAGTCGCCGCGTTGATCGCCTTTGGCCTGAGCTTTTCGAGCACGGTCTTTGCAGTGAAGAGTCTTAGCGAAAATGGCGATATGGCGTCCATTCACGGACGTACGGCCATTGGCGTGCTGATCATGCAGGATATTCTGGCTGTCCTTTTCCTGACCTTCAGCACGGGAAAAATACCTGATCTCTGGGCCATTCCCCTACTCATCGCTTTGTTAGGTGGACGCTCCTTGCTCCAGCTCCTTATCGGGCGATCAGGTCACGGAGAAATGATCGCCCTTTGTGGTTTATTTCTTGCCCTAGTGGTGGGTGCTTCGGGGTTTGACTCCGTGGGATTAAAGGGAGACCTCGGGGCCTTATTTGTGGGCATCCTCGTCGGTGCCCATCCGAAAGCAGCCGAGTTGAACAAATCGCTGCTCAGCATCACTGACCTGCTGCTTGTTGCCTTCTTCCTACAGATTGGACTGCAGGGGAGCCTAAGCCTGCAAGCGGTGCTTTGGGCGCTCCTCTTCATGCTGCTGCTTCCCCTGAAGAGTATTGGCTTCTTCCTCATCTTTACTCGATTTCATCTGCGCGCGCGCACCGGATGGCTCAGCGCTCTGAGTTTGTCGACCTACAGTGAGTTTGGGCTCATCGTTCTTTCTTTGGCAGTCGCCAAAGGCTGGCTAGGCAGCGAATGGCTGGTTTCCATGGCCCTCGCCCTTTCCCTGAGTATTCTTTCCGCAGCACCCCTGACTCGCAAAGCGGACGCACTATACGAACGTATTGCCGGAAGACTGAAACGCTTTGAGACGAGTAAAGACCACCCGGATGACTTACCTATCGAAATCGGTGATCGCCGCATCGCCATCTTTGGTATGGGCCGCGTTGGCGTCGCAGCCTACACATACCTGGACGAGCGATTTCCCGGAAAGATCGTAGGATTCGACATGGACGATTACACTGTCGAACAACACCAAAAAGAAGGGCGCGCCGTTCTTCTAGCCGACGCCACCGACACCGACTTTTGGGCCAAAGTCAGCTTCCGCGAACGCCTCGACCTAGCCATCCTCGCCCTACCCAACCACAGCGCCAACGTCGTGGCGGCCGAAACACTCAAGCGCAATGCCTTTCCTGGCGTCGTGACAGCGATCGGCAAGTTTGACGACGAAGTCGAAGAACTCAGCGCCCTCGGCACGGCCACCGCATTTAATCTCTATACCGAAGCCGGAAACGGCTTCGCCGGCCACGTCTACGACGTTTTTGCGAAGGAACGGCCCGAGTTAGTAGAAAAGTGGGCAGACACTAACAGAAAAGCATAGACCCAAAAAAACACGCACTACTCCACACGCATTTGTCTCCAATTTGAGTTAGACGATTCAGGAGACTCGGGGTTTATCTTACGGTGGGAAAGTCATCCCTATTCATGGACGCGATTAAATTTTATAACCGGTATACCGGGGAGATAGAGGTCGAACAAATCTACGGCGAGCGTTCTTTGCGGTGGGCGCATGAGACGGGGTTGGGCCGACTCGCATTGAAAGCCTTTTTGACGAAGCCTTGGCTTTCAGCGCTTTATGGGAAGCGGATGAATCGTGCCCAGTCGCGCGACATGATTGCGCCCATGATCGAGGAGTATGGATTGGATGTGTCGGAGTTTCGCGATGATCCTTCCGATTTCGAACACTTCAACGCGTTCTTCTATCGCAAGCTCAAGCCGGAGGCACGACCGATTGACGACGCGGCGGACAGCGTTGTGTTTCCTGCGGATGGGCGGCACTTCCTCATTCCTGAGCTTAACAACGGCGCGAATTTTTTCCTGAAGGGGAAACGATTTGATATCGATTCCCTATTTGACGACTCGGAGTTGGCAAACCGGTTCCGAGGGGGCAGCCTCGTCATCTCACGCCTCTGCCCAGTCGACTATCACCGCTTTCATTTCCCGGTTTCGGGCATATATCAGTCTCTGAGCACGCTCCCTGGACCGCTGTATTCGGTAAATCCCATCGCGCTATTTATGAAGCCTGACAGCTTGTGGACGAATCATCGACATGTCTCTCTGGTAACGGGTAAAGATGGTCTGGATGTGGGGGTCGTAGAGATCGGAGCGACGCTCGTAGGCGGCATACACCCAACGGCCCGAACGGGAGCTGTAGAGAAGGGTGACGAGAAAGGATATTTCTCCTTTGGCGGGAGCTGCGTAGTCACCGTCTGGCCACGCGATCGAATCCACTTTGCTGACGACCTGATCAAGCAATCATCCCAAGGCGTTGAACTTTACGCAAAGATGGGAGATAAGCTGGGGATGATAAGTTGATATACACCCCAGCTGGGCTGGACAGACTCAGTCAGTGTTTATGAGCTCGGTCGTTTTGGCAAAACGACCCTACCTTTGGTCGGACTGCCTAGACTCAACAGGATGAAATAGGTAATAAAGAGAGCCACACTGCCAGATATTGAGATGAATGGCGCCGCGATGACAAAGGGGCCGACTTCCCAAACCGGACGACGTCGCCCGAGGTAGTGCTTGGGTAAGTCTGCGAAGGGAAAATTCGAAATCATCAATCCGGCAGCGGCCAAAAGGATCACCGGCGCAATCGTTTGAATAGCCGGGAAACGAAGAGCCAGCTGCATGAGAGAGACGGCAAATAATGCCGCCATCGGTGAACATAGGCCACGAAAATACATATGAGCTTGCGCTGGATCAGAGTCTTCCTGGTCGACCTGAAAACGCGCCAGACGCACGATTACTGCAAGCAGCCAAATAACACCCAAAATATAAGATATGGATCCCCACTCCGGGGAAAGCACCCGCTCGAGAAACACGATGATCGCGACCCCCACCGCCAGGCCGAAGGTCGTTGCGTCGCACAGGTTATCGAGCTGAGCCCCCATACTGCTTTGTACCCGAAGCAGCCGTGCGACAGAACCGTCGATGGTGTCGAAAAACACAGCCGCGGTGACGAGCCAAAACACCCATTGGAATTTCTGCTCAAAACTAGAGGTGCCCCAATGCCCCATGAGCACCAAGATCGAGGCCATACCCGCGACCGCACTGCTAAGCGTCAGGAGATTGGGGAGGAAGCGCTTCACGCGTCAGCTTCACTTTCTTGCCTTTGACCTCATCCCAAAACAAATGGGTGAAGGAATTGCGTAAATCGTCGAAGCTCAGCGGCTGGACACGAGCGAGTTCAGGAACCAGATTTCGGGCCAGGTCTAACTTATAGTTGGGGATTTGCATGTTGAGATGATGCACGTGATGCAGCCCAATATGCGCTGTAAAATAGCTCAATGGAAATGGGAGCTTCAGGTAGCTCGAACCATCGGTTCCGACTTTGTAAAAGTCCCACTCATCCTCCCAGGCAAAATAAGAGTCCTCAAAGTTATGCTGGATCCAAAACAAGAGACTACCGAAGCCACCGGCGAGGAGATAGGCGGGCACCAACACGAATGCATATTTCTGCCAGCCCAGCATCAAGAATAGGGATATATGCACCACAATCGCTCCGATGTGTGTCACCCAAATACCTCGCCTGAGCTTCGCGGCATTCTTCGCATCTTCTAAGTAAGCCTGTCGAAACATAAAAAATTCGTTCACCGATTTCCGCGCCACCAGGAGGCTCCAAGCTCCCGCAAAAAAGACTCCCATCGATGAGACTTTAGCGTTCCAGTCATCAGCCTTCTCGGGCTCATTTTTTAGCTCATCGACGGTGGGCGGACTGTTCATCATATCTACACCTCGGCTGGATAGATTACCCTGATTCAAATGATGCCAACGATGCTCACTTCGCCAAAGTTCATAAGGTACCGTGGTAAACCAGGCCAAGACCTGGCCAGCGATATCATTGGACGCCTTACGCTGGTAGAGGCTGAGGTGACCACAATCGTGTTGCAGCACAAACAACCGAATACCGATCAGAGCCAGGAGCGGCAGGAAACAAAAGCCAATCAGCCAAACACTGCTCACCACACTCAGCCCATAAATCGTGGCGACGAAAAAGACTAAGGTGCTCACAACCTGCCATGTAGAAATCGAAGGCGAGGGCTGAACCTGGTCTCGAATGCTGCGGATATTCTCTTTCGCGGAACTCATGATCTACGGAATCAAATCAATCCCGAAACTATCATTAGCAAGAAGAGTGCAGGAACTACCAGGGTCAAGCTATCCAAGCGATCCAGCAAGCCACCTTGGCCTGGCAGCAAGCTCCCGAAGTCTTTAATGCCCCGGCGCCGTTTCACGACTGAATAGGCCAAGTCTCCACAGATCCCCAATACCCCGACTCCGATACCTAGACTGATCGCTAAAAAGGACTCTCTTTGCGTGACCAACGGCGCTACACAAAGACTCGTCACAGCGGTTAATAAAATGCCTCCCATAGCACCTTCGATTGTTTTAGACGGACTGATTCTTGGCGCCAATGCACGTCTACCTAACGCTCTCCCTACACAATATTGATAGATATCGTTAAGCTGAGTAAGCAGGATCGCAAGGCACAAAAGAGCGCGTTCAAACGTTTCCCCTCGAAACAAAATAATACACACCGGTGCGAAGGCAGAAGCCACGATCAGGGACAACGCAGCCGAACCCATCAAGCTGCTGTCGTTCGGTCGAGTTTTCCAGATTTCGAGGATGCTGATGACGAGCAATACGGCAAAGATGAGACACCCCATGCGATCTCTGGAGATGAGGATAAATCCAATCGTAGTATTCACACACCACCAGGATTTCAGTCGTTCACCAAAATCATGGACCCATGCTTGCTGAGCATTCTTTATGTGCACAACCCACAAGCCAAAGGTCACCGCCACCAGCACCCCATAGACTCCCACAACCAGTTTTAATGCTGGCTCAACACCCATGATCTGAATTCAAAAGTGTCATAGATATCACGCCTCAAAGAACTTCGCTGCAGATCGATACCGTATCCATTCAGAATTTTGAAGCCCTATGGTTCTTTTAATGGCAATCCAAAGATTGCTTTCTGGATCGATCCCCCTTTCCGAAAATCTAACAAAAATTGGTTTCTATAAAACAGTCTCTACACGGCGCAGCTATTTTCCTCACAGGAGTGACTGGATATTTCGGCCGCGCGCTGCTGTATCGCTTATTAAGCGATTTGGGTCCCAAACGAATTTACGTCCTGGTCCGAAGCTCGGGTAAACGAAGCGCACAGGAACGCTGGGAAGCGGAGATTCTGTCTGACCCCAACTGGCAAAAACTCCTCCCCAACGGTCTCACGGAGGCACTCAAGAAGAAACTGATTCTAATCGAAGGCGATGTGGCCTGCCCGAAACTGGGAATGTCGCCACAGCAACTTGACCAACTCGCAAGGAAACTGGACTTCATCATCAATTCCGCCGCGAGTATCAGCTTCGAGCCGCCCTTAGACGAAGTACTCAGCCTCAATATAAATGGCCCGCTGCATCTACTCAGGCTAGCTCAACCCGCAGGCTGCCCGTTTCTGCAGGTCTCCACTGCCTTCGTTTGCGGCAATCAAGACGGGATTATTGCTGAGTCCATCGAGAATAAATCCACGGCATGGATTCAAGAACGTATCGGCTCGATCGCTCAAATAATCGAAGAAGCTGAGGAGCGCTTTCCAGACCCAACACGTCCAAACCAACGTCTGGAATGGACGAAAACAGCGGCGGGCACGCTAGCTCGCCAGGAAGGCTGGCCCAACACCTACACCTTTTCAAAATTCCTAGCAGAGCAGCGACTGGTCTCAGAGCGCGGTGATGTTCCGCTCATTTTATTTCGCCCCACCATAATTAGCTCTGCTTGGCGGTCTCCCTACCCGGGCTGGATCGATGGCATAAAAGGAATGGATGCCCTGGTCATCGCCTTCGGCCAAGGACAGTTATCCCAGTTCCCGGCCAACAAAGACTTACCGCTCGATTTAATTCCTGTCGACCTTGCGGCCAATGCCTGCCTGACGAGTTTGGTCGCCGGCATGCAGCTTGATGTTTCAGTGTTTCAATACGGCACCTCTCACGCCCATCCCCTCACCTTCTATCGCCTGGCAGAGCTCACACTTCAGCATTACTTGGCACACCCCAACAGCGACTCGGCAGGGAATGACATCCAGGTGAAACCTCTCAACATTCCAGATTATGACTACAGCATCCGGCGTATCAGAAGACTCAACCGGTTGCGGGAACGCATACATCGCGGACTCAAACACCTCTCTGCTATCAAACCCCTAGGCAGATTCAGACGACGCTTGGCTGCAAACATACGTCTAGACCTGCGCAACATGACCTACATGAAGCTATACTCAAACTTTACCACGACTCATAGAGAATTCTCGACCGGTGCAACAGACGCTGCCCGCGCTAGCCTTCCAGAAGACGAGCAGCATGCCTTCTATTCCTCCTATCATTCCATCGACTGGGATACCTACATTCGAGACATACATGTTCCTGGTTTACGCAGAATCAAAGAGCACACTGCCCAATAGCCAACCCTTTCCTATTAACCCATTGCCATAGATCCCCCACCGTCCAATCCGTTGACTATCGAAAAGCTATACGACTCGACCATAGCGGAGCACTATGGGGCTGTCACCGCCACTGCACTAGAGCCGATGCACGACCTGTGTCTACAGCAGATCGCCAATTTTCTTCCCGCGGATCGGAGCTATCGGATCGTTGAGTCTTCGGTCGGCACCGGCGAGTTCTTGGCAAAATTTATTCATTACATCGAAGATCAAAACTCTGGAACAGATTTGGATATCATTGGCTTCGACGTGTCGCGAGCGATGCTCGACCAGGCCAAGCAAAAGGTAGCGTTCAATGGACATGTGCTCCCTTTCCAAAGAGCAGTCGAAATCCTCGACACACAGACAGTCGACTTGATATGCGCTCATTATGTATTGAGCTATGTCCCCCTCAAAGAACTCACACGTACCGCTTCTAGACTTCTCAAAAAAGGAGGGCTCATCTCTATCGCATCGACTTTATTCGACCCATCTTATCCGGCTATGAAACGGTTGCATTCCAATCCAATAGCGACGCTCATTGGGGCAAAAAAAACACCCATGCGCGATCTCGTGAATATACCGGGTGATCGAACTCTACTGGAAAACGAGCTGCACGACTTAGGATTTGAGGTCTTGAAATCGGAAGAAATACCGAAGGACTACAGCTTCGCTTCCCTGAAGGATTACCTAGTTTGGGCTTATTACGGGGGCTGGGCAACGCACGCCATCGATGCCCTCGGGGTGCGACCAAATATGCTTTCTAGATGGATCCACTTTATCTGTAACCGGCTCTATTTCCCAATTGAAGAGTCTCAGACACATCTGTGTTTGTTAGCGCGCAAAGTGGCATAGCTTAAGTCCGCAATGAACCCCATTCGCACATTCGCATTTAAATCAGCCCACGCCGTTTTTGGCTGGATACTGACAGCGCGTTTAAGACTGAGGATCTATGGCCAAGAACATATCCCGCAAACAGGACCGTTCATCTTAGTCTCTAACCACTGTAGCCACGCAGATTCTGTTATTCATTTCAAAGCTATGGGAGAACGAGCTGTGGATCTACACTCGCTCGCTGCTGAAGACTACTTTTTCAAAAACCGAGGTCTCCGGCTCGTTGCCGAGTGGATTTTCAATGCGCTACCCATCGGTCGAGAGCGCATCCAACAGAGTCTGTTGAAACGCTGTAGTGAGGTAGTCGAGAATGGCCAAGCCTTCCTCATTTTCCCAGAAGGGACCCGTCAGCTCTTCCCTCATATCGCCCCATTTAAACGGGTATCGGGTATGTTGGCAGTTCAATGCGGTGTCCCCATCATACCCGCACGCATCTTCGGCAGCCATCGCGTACTCCCCAAAGGACAGCGTCACCTCACTCGCTACCCGATCGATGTGGTATACGGCAAGGCCATAACTCCTATGGCATTGCCCGAAGGTGAAGAATCCGCGAGAAAAGGTCTCTATATCGACGCCAACGATAAGATTGAACACGCGCTACGAGCATTGCGTCGGCCGACTCTTGGCACGGCCTTAATCACTGGCGCATCGTCCGGAATCGGAACAGCCTTGGCCACGGAATTCGCCGCAGCAGGCTATGACCTGATCATCTTGGGAAGAGATACCCAGCGCCTGAATACGGTGGCTGAGCAGTGCCGACAACGCTACGGAGTGACTTGCATAACGCATTGTGTCGATTTTGCGGACATCGATAGCTTCGACCGATGGATGGATGCTTTTCGCCCCGAGATGCCACCGGTTGATATTTTGGTAAACAATGCTGGCCTCGGTAACTTTGGACCTGTCGCAGACGCAGATCCCCAAGCGCTCGATACTCTGTTAAACGTGAATATGCGCGCAGTGCTGCTGATAACCCGCGCGCTACTTCCTGGAATGAAAGCGCGCGGCCAGGGCCGGATTTTGAACATTGGATCCGTCTACAGTGTCGCTCCTGTAATGAACCAAGCCGTTTATGGTGCGACAAAAGCCTTTGTCCATTCGTTGAGCCTGTCGCTGCGAGCCGAGCTTAAAGGGAGCGGCGTATACGTGACCTCTGCCCTACCCGGATCGACCGCAACCGCATTTCACTCACGCTTTGATGCCACGGTTAAACGAAATAGCGTGGCCCGCTCAGCAGAGCGGGTTGCTCAAGATTTATACAGGGCGACCATGCGTAAAAAAGCGGTGTGTACCAGCGGCGCACACAACGCATTGTTTAAATGGGCAGCACTACACCTACCCACAACCTGGGTGATCGCATTTCTAAAAAGATTCAATGCCTATCGGGGGATTCAATCGGTTGGCCCAGCCAGTAGCGTCACTGATTCCCCACCCCAAACGAATTCTTCGGGTCAATCCACTCCTTGATCCCCGACTTCAGCGATAAAGCTGAAGTCGACTGGATTCGGGGTAGAAAGTCGGACCGGAGTTTCCCGATCCCATGATGATGGGATAAGGACCCCCCCGCTCCGAGGATGGCCTCGCGGACCCGGTGTTCGATCTCCGAGTAGATAGCATCTGGCTCCTCGACATCCTTAAGGTACAGCGCCAGATAAAAGTAGAGACAGGCGCAGTCGTCGTAGGACTGGGTGAGGCGGTAGGACACAAAGGGAATGCCCGGCAGGCCCTTCTCCTGATGCGATGCCTGAGCCACAGCATTCACAGACCGAGTCAGCTCATCCAAACGCGACCACGGCACCGTCGTCTCGAAGGATTCTGCCAACACATGGCGCGTCAGGAGAAAATCTCGCAGATAGGCGACACTATAAGTAAGCAGGTAACCTTGACGACCATGCCCCGGCCCGGTGAGCAGCCCACCGTGCTTTTTTGCAATACGATCTATGATTCCTTTCTGAAACCGGATATCGTTCTCAGATCCCTCATAAACCGCCGTGCAAGCGGCGACCTCACGGAGATCGTATTGTTTGATCTTCTCTAAAAACGCCTTCTGGAGCTTCCGCTTTACAGCAGCCAAACCCGTAGGTGTCGACTTGAAACACTGTCCCAGTGTAAACTGATTATTATCCATCAGACGGAGGCTTGCCGGCAGCGTGCCGCCGCGCCGCACCTCGTGGAAGAAGCTGACACCCGAGGCAAAATCTGGAAACAGAATAGAGTCGTAGCGACTCGAATCAGGCAGCTTATGAATATTAACGAGGGCGCTGGTGATTACCCCGAGTCGCCCCTCCGAACCCAGGAAGACCGGTTTGTAATCGAACCCAATTGATTCGCGCGAAGCGGCATTCTCTCTCTTAAAAATGCCCTGGGGGGTAACGACCCGAAAATCGATCACGATGTCCTCAATATTTCCATAGCGGTTCTTCTTCATCCCACTCGCTTTCGTCGCTATCCAGCCACCCAGGGTCGACAACTCCTACTGTCCGGCTCATGCCCCAGCGTAAATCCATGCACCGCAAGCACCCGCTCGATACACCCTCCCGTTGCCCCTGCCTCAATACAGGCGACGCCGTTATTTGCATCGATCCAGCGCACCCGATTCATACGCGATAGATCGACCACAACAATGGCGCGCGCTTCATCTTCAGGGCAGCGCGTTGCCTGGGTAACATTGGTCCCTCCACCATACGGAATGAGGCACAGATCCCATTTAGCCGCAGATGTCACAAGCTTCTCGATGCCAGCTTCAGACTCCGGCTGAGCCACCGCATCAGGCACCCGAAAAGTCCGACCAAAATTAACATCAAAGACGTCTTGGAGGGCATGCCCATGGCCGCGTCGCAAGCGTTGTGCTTTATCCAAACACAACCCCTCAGAACCCAGGATTTCATCTAACGCAGCTTTCTGTTGATCCGTCAGGCGCGACTCAGGCACCGCGTCGGCATTATACCGAAAATCCCTCGGTATATCGCCCCGCATATCCACCCCTACACGGCTATCGGCCCAGGCGAAAAACTGGTCGAAGGTCTGACCGCTGTGCGCATAGCGCTCTCCAGCCAAACGCACCCATTCCGCTTCACTCTCAAAATAAGTGTCCTCAAACCCCCAACGGTTCAGGCTCAGTGCGCCATCGGGCTCCATCGACTGCTGGGGAACGATAGCCCCCGCAGGCACAGCATAGCCCTGAGCCTTGCCCGCCCCCTCAGCATCTGAATCTTCCTTCATCTCCACGCTAAGCATACAGCATGGATCAACCCGGATTGCCTACAAATTGCAAGTAACTCTGCGCCTGGCGCGATGGTCCGATTGAATACAGTATTGGTTGGGCTCCATTTTTTTGAATCCGCTAGTGGACGCGAATGTTGTGTCTTTATGATGGTGGCTGCTTAGCGCAGAGATCTGCTTTAGATGTCTATATATATATTTCCGTCCCTTTATTATTTATTAAAAAGCAGTAGATGCGGGCTGCGGGGCTCTGTGCCAATCAGCGAGCCGACAGAGCGGCTCGAATATAACGGGTGCTACCGACGAGTGACGCGAGTAACCGCGACATCCGTTGTAGATTCAATCTAAACAACAACCTGAAAACATCCCCATCATCTCAATTCCACCCCGTGCGCGATCTATTTTCTAGCTCTTCAACCCGGATTGTGCGATCGGAGCGTGCAAGGAGGTGCAAGATGTTGATGCGAAATGGATTGAAGAAGACTGAAGACGCACCCGTTTGTTGCGCCGAAGGTTTCTGCAAGACTTTGTAGTGCAGCAGATTGTGCCTCAGTTGCCGCGATTTATTGCATAATATAGGTCTAAATCTCGAGACAGCTCTCCCTAGGAGCTCCAGCTCCGCTCCTTTCTCTGCGTCCACAACGACTTTGGTGAAGCACAAAGAACGCACCATCCCCAATCTACTGTTTTCGCAAACCTCTAAAACTCGTTAAACCACACATCGCTGCACCCTCAATAGACTTGGGTAATCGCCTCCGACGATCACCAATACGTTCCGTCCAGTCTTGGATATGCTTCTCCACAAAATGGCACGAACCGATCACAGCACCCTGAGTGAAATAGCGAATCCGTTGACGCAGCAACACGGGCAAAGGCAGCGCCCCTTCAGCATCCATTACCTCACGAAAAGCCTCATCGCTTATCCCGGCCCCTTCACCATTGCGTTTCGGCCCCACCCCTTTCGCAAAGATCACAGTGCGATACAGCGCCAAGGCCTTGGATAAATCATCATGCAGGGTCATCGCACATAAAGCTTCCCGCAACTGGCCTTGTCCCGACAAGGCCTCAGCATAGCCACAGAAACGATATTCCTTTGGATCATCCACCAGCTTCGCTCGCACTGGATTCAAGTCGATATACGCAGCGACCGTCCGCAGCACCGCCGGATCGTCTTCGACAACAGTGCTTTTAAAGCGATCGCACCACACCGGACCATAGCGTCCGCGACTGCGATTAAACCAAATCGAAAAACGCTGCTTCAGTGTCTTCATAAACTCCGACACATCGCCCATGCGCGCCCGAAGCACCTGACGTATCCGTTGCCCCTCCTCAGAATTCGTCTTCAGCGCCTCCTCCAGCACCGCCAAATCCATCGGCTGATGATCCGTGGGCTTCGGATACAACAAAGCATACCGCCGCACCAACTCCACATCCGACACCTCCTTCGCTGCACCACACACCCGCACCAATACGTGCAGATGATTCGACATAACCACATACGCCAACACCTCCACCCCAGAAAACCCAGCCACCTGCCACAACATCTTCCGCATCATCTCCTTTTCCCGATCCTCAAAGAAAAACTCCCCATTCACCGTCCGCGTCATGCAGTGATACACAGCACTCTCAGGCTCTCCATAAATTCGTCGCGTTCGCATATTTCAGAAAAGATCGAAAGTTAACCTAAATGTCCATAAAAATATTCACGTCCCTGTTTAAGAGGATTCCGGTATCTCAATTTCACCCCTTGTCTCCTTCTAGCTCTTCACTCTGCGATGTCTTCCACCTGCGCTAAATCTGCTCGAAATGCCTCTAGGAGTTCAGTCAGGCGCGCGCGGCTGAAGGGGTCTAGGCTCGCGGAGACGTCGCGCTCGAAGGTTTCGGCCTTTTCCAGGATCTCGGCCAATAAATCGTAGCGCTTTGCTTCGACCAGAGTGTCTTTATAATCGCTGAGAAGGAACTCGATGAGCTTATCTGCTTGTTCTTGGCGCTGGGTAATGCGGGCCTCCAATTCGGCGGATTCTTTGGCCTCGTCGAAAGCCCATACTGCAATACCGAGGGCCACGACTGACGCGATAGAGAAGCCAACTGTCAGCCCTTGCAAGATACGCGCGCGTCGACGCATCGTAGCGTCATAGGCGTCGCGCGAAGCCTTGAGGAAAGCTTGTTGAAAGGGAACGATGGGCGGATCGACGCCGATGTGCTCGGCGCGCCAGCGCTCCGTCTCTTCGAGTATTTTCCCCTTGAGCAGCCAATTGGGGGCGCGGTCATCACGCTCCCAGGCAACAGTGAGTTTCAGGAGTTCGGTATGCTGCCTCACATAGGCGAAGTCAGTCTCAAGAGCCGCGATCAAGCGTTGCACACGCTTAACATAATCTGTCCCAGGATGAATACCAATCCACTGGATCGGCATCAAGGGTTCGGGCATGTGAGACATATCGATCTCGGGGTCGATCACCAGCGGGATCAGGCGTTTACCCCGGCTCACCGCATAAGCTAACTCAGCCTGACAGGCATCAGAATCCAGCCATGCTGGGGTGACTACGGCTGCAAACCCATCCGTCTCCTCGATAGCGCGCTCGATCCGACTCCACCAAGCATCGCCGAGCGCAATACCCTCCCAATCGACCCAAGAGCCACAGCCAAAATCTTTGAGGGTGTTCTGAAGTGTCCGAACCGCTGCTTGATCGGTGCGGGAGTAAGAAATAAAAACTTCCTTACTCTCCGACATCAGCAATCTCCTCTTCGGCATACAGCGCTACGATCTCTTCTAAGATACGCTGCTTCACCTCCAAACCCTGCGCATCCGGCGCTATCACCGCATCATAGGCAGCCGCACGCGGATCGTTGAGCTCCCGTAACACAAAGCGCGTGGCTACATTGGCAAAATAGTAATTGGGATCGAGTTCAGGATAGCCGGTCAGTTTCAACAGATCATCGAGTGCCATTTGAGCCTGCTCTGGATCACCCAGCTTTCTGCCCTCGGCCCACAGATGGACGGCAGCTTGGGCGAATTCTGGAGAGAACGTAAAATTTGGCATTAAATCAGAAGCAAACATCTCTTTTCTAGCCTCCTCATAAACATGCCTAATAGTCTCTGTTCCTTTGCCTAAGCGTAATGAAATCAACTGTCTGTAAATCGAATCTCTGAAATCTTGAGTGTCGATTCTTCTGATAATTGAAAAATAATCGTCCACAGATTCTTTATGAGATTCGGCGTCGATAAAAAGTTCTATTTCAGCCTTCAGAGAAAGTAACCTAACCACAATTCCCACATGTTCTGGATGCTTTAGATAAACTTCAGAGATTCTATCAACCAAAAGATCGACATAGATTTTAGTTTGATTAGCTCTTTCTTGATCATTCAAGTATTTTAATGCAGTAAAATCAGCACGAAGAAGAAAGTATATGTAGCGTAAATGCTCATCCGGAAATGAAGCAATTAAGGAATCAATCTTAACATTTTCCAAAACCTCTGATCGCCTTTCTAGATATTGATTATAATTTCCTCTTACGTTTTCATATGTGCCCAAAACAGACACGATATCTACCCAGAAATCCTCAAAATCTTGAAAAATAGACCTGTCGTCTTTGGCTAGAGAGCTAATTTCATCATAAAGTGTATAAGCCTCTTTGAATCTATTGAACGCCAAGCTCGCGCTAATCACATTAAACACAGCATTTAGGTATTCATATTTCCATTCCAAACTAACGTCCTTAAATTGAACGGCTATATCATAATAAGACTGATTATGCTCTAACCAGAGTTCAAATTTATTTTGCTCATAATAAATCTGTGCGATATAAAAATGTGAAAAACCGAGATTCCAAGCCAACTGCGAGTTAGCCTCATCCTGACGCCAAAGAAGACGATCTTGATTTAAAACTGATTCCATCAGAGCCAATGCTTCCCCCGCCTTATTATTCAGGAATTTGAGCTCAGCATACAAATGTCCAAAACGACTATAGGCCACACGCTCCTCTATAGACCAAAGATTCTCATCAACTGCCTGATAGTAGTTAGCAGCTGCATCCGCAATCGGTATCGCAACACTGTAGTCTCCATAGACCGACAACTCAGGAAGAAAACCATTGAGTAAGAAATCGATAAGTTGCGATGACTGCGTCTGCCTATCTTCAGCCACTTCGAGGGCTGCTGTATTTTCACCTGACAATCGCACGCCCACGAAACTGGCGATCAATGCTACTGAAAATAAGAATCCAGCAGCGCCCAAAAATCCACGACGGCGTGCTCGTTTTCGACGCCGCTGTTTCTCAGAATGAGTTTTTGAGGCGGCGAGAAATTCTGAAAACAATTCGGTGGTATGAATCGCAGCGGTCTGAGAGCCCAGCCAATGCATGGCTCGTAAAACGACCTCCTCATTCCAAAGGAGATCTTTGGAATGGCCGGACTTTGACCACAGGCGTGCCTGGCGCTGATAATCATCTAGCTGATCTAGGACGGCCCGGTCCGTATGAATGGCTTCAAAAATCGCATCGCCCAAGGATTCTTCGCCATCCCAGACGATCCATTGTATGTTGCGAATCACCGGAAAAACTAATCCGGTGTCAATATCGCCGAGCAGGATCGGAATGATGCGTTTTCCCTGCGTGGAGGCATAGTCGACCTCCTTGCGGCAAAAGGGGGAGTTGAGCGATGCTTGGGTAACGAGGAAGACAACGGCATTTGAATCGTCGACCGCTTCAAATAGAGATTCCAACCATTCCTGGGTAGGCTCAATACCATGCAAATCCACCCAGACGGGCTGACCAGCGGCCTCGATTTGCTTGCATAGGCGCTTCGCGGCATACAAATCGGAACGTGCGTACGAGAAAAAGGCTGACTGGATGTCGTCCACTTAGACATATCCAGTCAGCCTGATGTAAATTATCAAGAGTCTAAATCAATACCTTCGTCTCAACGACCGCCTTTACCTCGCGGACCGCCTTTGATTTGGGAGAGTTTTGTTTCATTCAGTGGTTTTGGTTTCATTATTTTTCTTTCTATTTAGGGTTGAGTGACATCAAATAACCATGGGCTTTTGAAAACAGGATTCATACCGTATCGACGGCAAGATTTCTCAAAATGAAAGGGTTGCGCTTAATTTTGCATTCAATCGACTCCCGATGCTATCCCATCCCTGGTCGACGTCGTTGAGCCATCGATGATTGACTACGAGATATATGTCGGAGCCAGGGCGAAAGTTCCAACGTAAACGGCTGTTGAAACCCATCTCCCTGGAGATCGAGTCGTATTGGATAATGTTAGTCCAAGTCACGTTTTGAAGAACATAGGTTTTGAATTCAGACCGCCACAGATATAACCAGTTTTCGCTGTCTAGCAAATCGATTTTGTTGACTTCTAATTCTGTGGTGCACTCGAAGATGCTACCGCCTCGCCAAGATAGCGATCCTTCAATGGAATCTATTGTCCCGCCATAAAACGGAGCGTGTTCATACTCCAAAAAACCGGACACCGAGGGCGCTTTGGAAGTCTCGTAACGGATAAATAGCCCCGCTCCGGAAAAGCTTCCTGGCTGGGCCAGCAAGCCAGGAACAGGCTCGAAAGCCTCGCGGAGCTCTTCGTGTTCCAAACGACTCCCCAAGCTGAGGATGGCTCCCGACATGCGGTAAGCCCAAAGTTCGAGTGAGGCATTTACATACTCGAGGTAGCGTCCCCCCATCTCATATCTGGCGAAGACGCTCGCATCTAACTCAATACTGTCCCAGTTTTCTGGAAAAAAGGCTCTCACCACTCGGAAGTCCCCTTGGGCGATATCATTCTGACGGACAAAGCCTAGGGCGGGAAAATACCCGGGCCCCACATACTCGGCAAAATGCGAATAAAGCCAGTAGCGGCTGTTATAAAACACGTCCCATCCCGTGGCGATGGAGAGCTGATCTTGATCTTCTGTGTCTGTGTATTGGAGCCAGGCTGAGGCTGTGATCTCTCCGGCGTCAGGCCCAAAATCGGAATCGCGGTAGCGAAAATCGGCACCGATGAGATAATTGTCTGAAACTCCTTGAGGATTCCCCCGCGTCCCAATGATACCGACGTAAGACTCCTCCAGTATATCGACCGTCGCTCGAGCTACAGATAAATGCTGCGCGTCGGTCTCGTTACCTTCTTCGACATATACGTTCAATGCACCCAGCTGAACATTCCCCGTGCGCGCGGCGAGCTTGAAGCCATAGGGTATATCAACCGGGATTCCGTCGGGTCCCACCCCAATGCGCCGCGAAAAAAAAGGCAGCGGACTTTGTTCGATACCTCCAAAAGAAAAGATCCCAGAATCCTCCAGGAAGAACCCTCGCTTCTCGGGAAAGAAAGTGGGGAAACGAGATAGTTCAATGACCCGGTCATCCACCTCAGTCTCAGCAAAATCGGTATTTACTGTCAGCGTCGCAGTAATGGACGGGATCGGGCGGTAATAAAGCTCAAATCCGCTCTTGATATCGAAGTCGTCCTGTTCCGAGCCTGTGCTTGCATCATTCGTAGAAAATTCTGCTAGGACATAAGGTTCAAAGCGCAGCCCCAGTCCTTGCCTCAAATCCATTAAACCCACAATGGAGCCAATATCCGCCAACGACTCTGCTGACAGGCTGCGTTCAACCGCAGTCCAACGCGACTGCTCATTACGCTTCGCCAACACTTGCTCCACATTGAATCCCCAACGATCTATTTGGGGATTAAATCCAATCGATTGGAGTGGGATGCGCCCTTCTGCCGTCCATCCCTGCGCAGAGACTACGGTCTCTACCCACCAAACGCAGTCCCACTCTGCGTTGACACGGTTCACTTCTTCGATGAGGGCATCTTCTTTAGTGCCAATTGGGTTGAAACGGAAGCGGTAGCCATCCCGTTGTGAGCCAAAGGGATCAAATATCAGGGAGATATAATCGTCCCCCTCAAGGTCGGCATCACGCCCACGGCGCGAGGCGGTGAGATCGCTGATCGGCATGGCCACCTCGACGGCGAAATATATATTTTCGGCATCATGGCCCAAAAACACCTCAATCGGCACGCTGGGTGGATTGCCTTCGGCTGGAAATACCTGCGTCAGGGCAACACCCATCTGAGCTTGCATCCAGATAGTTTCGTCTAAACGCCCATCGATAACGGGAGGCGCATTGAAAACAGGGATCGACACTGCCTTATTGGTTGAGGCCAGAGCCGGAATGCACACCAGTGCGATAAACGGATACAGGCATAACAGCCGCCCATTACAACGCACTGTCATTGAAAGTGAGCTAGCCGCTTGCATCCTATTACACATCACCCCCCCCTATCGACCTAGTGCCGCTTGGTAGAAACTGTTTCGATCTGAAATCAATTCTGAATGACTTCCCGTCTCCACCAGCTTTCCGTCCTCGAACACGAATATTTTGTTGGCAAAGTCTAGGGTTTCGATCCGGTGGGCGATGGAGAAAACGATTTTTTCGGAGAATTTCTTGCGGACCTGCTTAAAGAGCATGCGCTCCGCTGCAGGATCTAGAGCGCTACTAGCCTCATCCAACACGATCAGGTCGGGATTGGCGCAGAACAAACGAGCAAATTCTATGCGGAGCGCCATACCACCGGAGAGGCGGATCCCGTTATCTCCAATCCTGGTCTGATACCCCAAATACATACTTTCCGCAAAGGCGTCTACTCCGGCAAAACGCGCCGCTTCTATCACCTCGTCGTCCGTTGCGTCCGAACGCCCATACCGTATGTTTTCCAGGAGGGTATCGTCGAACAAATAGACCTCCTGCGGAAAAACATAGACCTTTTCATTTAACAGACGCAGTGGGATTTTTTTGAGATCATGGTTTCCCAAAACGATATCCCCGGCGTAGTCCCGATAAATCCCGGACAATAGTTGGGCGAGGGTTGTTTTCCCGGAACCATTGCGGCCTACGATACCAATAAAATCTCCTGAACACGCCTCGAAAGAGACCTCATTAAGCACATGTTCTTTGCCCGCGTACCCAAAACTGAGTCCCGACACCATGAGCTTGGGAATTGCGAGCGCCGTGGTCTCTTGGGTCTCCTCAGGCTCGGCGTATTGATCCTTGCGAAAAATCTCAATCACTCGATCCAGAGCAAGAGACACTTCAGCAAATACAAATAACCCACCGGAGAGGCGATCCAGTGCTTGCAACGCCATCATGAAAACAGCAAAAAAACCAATGACTCGACCCAGGCTAAGATACCCATTAAATACCAACACCGCGCCGGCACCTGCCACCGAGATATAAGCCGCGCCACTGATCAACCTAAAAATGGCTTCGATAACCGCTGAAGTTTTCTCGGCATCCAGGACAGAAGATGAGACTTGAGCATAGCGATTTCTCCATCTTTCCAAAACTTTATGTTGATTATTGCCCCGTCTCACGGCGGCTATGCCGAGTAGACTATCTATGAAAATAGCTAAGACACCGACCGTCTCCAAGTGGGCGACGAGGTAGCTATTTTTCAAAAGCGGAAAGCAATGGACAAAGGCGAGGGTATAAAGGAAGAAGAACACCGCCGCGATACATACGAGCGTCGGCGAGAAATAAGCCATTGCCAGAGCAAAGATAAATATAAAGAAGACGTCAGTCAGCGAATCAAAGACTCGGGGATTTAAGGCTTCTCGAATTCTGAGATTTTCCTGAAAGCGGCTAATGAAATCTTCCTTTTTTAGGCTATCGAAATATCTCTGTTCGAGACTGATGAAGTGCTTAAAAAACCTCTCAAAGAAATCTCTTTCAAAGCCTACTTTAAACTTAGCAACCGCATAGTCTCTCAGAAAGCCTAGAAACACAATACACAGTAGCAATACACTGAGGGCGACAAGTAAACCTACCAGCTGTTTAAGACTTTGATAAGGGAGGACCTGATCGAAATAGTATTGAATCGAAAACGGAACACCCAAGCTCAGGAGCTGGAAGGCTGCAGCACAGATAAAGACCGTGAGACACTCACGCCATAAATTCTGCATCGTCTCCAACAGAGTGGTCTTCAATAGTCCGCTTGAACGTTGATTAAAGTCGCGGGCTGTTTCGCTAATTGGAGAGACCTCGACGTTGAGCTCCGGTGTGGGGTCGATTGCGAGTACGACACCATTCCATCTCTCAACAAAGTCTGCGACACGTAGCTTCTTTTTTCCGATAGCCGGATCAGCAATATAAACTGACCGTTGGTCGCATGCGTAGACTACTACGAAGTGGTTTCCGTCAAAGTGAACAATGCACGGGTTTTCCAAACTTTGGAGGTAGTCAAGGTCAGCACTGTAACCGTTTGAATCAAATCCAAACGCCTCAGCAGTTTTGCTTAAGGATAAGAGATCTACTCCATCAGGACAGACCCCGATCGTCTCAGCAATGAACGAACGACAGTCATCCAAGCCATGGTAACGCAGGATCATCGCCAAGCTTGCGACCCCACATTCCATCATGCCACTTTGTTCAATGAAGGGAAATCGTTTGGTATGGGCCATCTACTTTAACACTAAAACTCGTTCTACTGTAATGAACTTCATCAGTTTTGGGCACTGCTCTCAGGACAAAATTAACAACTTCTTCTAATTGATAAATAAAACCTCGGCATGTCAGTTTCGGCAATGATCTTAGTAATCTTGGTGAGAGAATCTGAGAGGAGAATTGAAGTCTTTCGGAATCGCCTTCCAAGAATTTGTAACTGCGAACAGGAAATAGATCATTATCAACTAATCGGGATAATCTAATGAAAATATACAGCAAGGCCGTGACTAAATTGAAAAGATTCTCAACATAAGAATTTAAGTCGCCAATAAAGATCCTTTCAAGCCGCGAGCTTACTTTATAAGAGTCCGCCTCAAGCAGGCTAAAATGTAAAAATTCGTAAGAGTTCACAGATCCGTCATGGATAGCATAACACTTGAGCAGTGTTTAAGGATAATGGAGATGAAACTACATATCTCATAGAGCAACTAAGCAGATCACACCCACGGCACCCCTGAGAGCCCCGCTCTTTAAGGATTTGCTCCGATAGTTTACTTATTGGATGGAGCTGAGCAGGGAGCAGAAGCCATTGCATTGGCTCCAATATTTGGCAGGTAATCGCTGATAGACCGATCGAATAAAGTTCTTACAGCAGAAACAGATCGACTGATGAGGTTTCGGGAAGTCGAGAGAAAATTAGACGACTCGAATGAGAGGAATTGGAGTGGGTTAGTAAGGCGGCTAAAACTAGCCATAATCACCATGTAAGATTATTGTTCTCAAAGAGAACGGGATCGGCACGCATGCTCATAAAATTAGAAATGGGTAAGCTAAATACAGGATTCAAATAGCTGAAATCCCGAATTTCGATGACCTAACAAAGTTGATTAAGAGTGTTTTGCTCACCTGCTTCTGAATTTATAAGCGCAGTAAATCGAAAGGCTACTGGCCAAAAAATTTAATATAAGAGACGACCGATTATTTGTAAGCTTCAACCTATGTGGCCGTTGCATACTTCGTGGCTTTGGATGCCGCATTCGATTTGAACAAAGGATTCTTTACTGAGTGACTTTGTATTCATCTTTTATTTATATTTTGATTTATTGGATCTTTAGGAGGCAGATATGATCCTCACGTGGTAATAACGCCCAAAAGGGCCTTATTCTGACAGAGAAGATCTGGTGCGCAGGCTTGTTGACATAGCACCAGACAAATAAACGTCTCAGTTACCAAGTTTTTCGAAATTTCCTGGTGGTTAATGCATTCATGCACCGAAAACTTCGTATTTGATCCGCGTTGATCCCCAGCTCAGCGAATTTTGCCTGCTCACACCGCTATCGACAGGAATGAAATAAGACGTCCTACAGAAACGAACCATTGGGCACTCCGAAAGTGTTCCACCCGATGGGTGTAGCAAAGTCGCTCTGTCGACGTAAGGGGGCCGTTGTTTCCAATCGAAACCTAACCTAGCGAGCCGACTGAGCCGCTTGGCTACAACGACTGGAGCCGAGGAGCGACAACCCGAAAAACTCACCGTCCTTTCAATTGCACCCGATCCTTGATACTTTAGGAATTAAGACTTGATCGTCATGGGCGGATTTGTTTTTCTCCTCCGCTTATGACCACAGAGGAACAGCACACGTCTTCACGCACTCCCCTCGACTACACTTTCCGAGATGTAGAGCTTTTGAGCCGCTTTGTCACCGACACAGGTAAGATCCTGCCACGTCGGATCACCGGCTTGACAGCGAAACAACAACGGCATGTTGCACGCATCATCAAGCAAGCGCGCAACATGCTGCTCATGAAGTAGTCGAGTGCTCACGTCGGCATCGTGATCACACGAGTCCTTTCAGGTTCAGATGAAAATCTGGACCTTTTTGTTTGTACGCTTCGGAGCGGCCAACCCATCGCGCTCCCCACCGAGACGGTTTACGGATTGGCGGCACCGGTCACTAACGAACAAGCGCTCAGAGCGATCTTTGAAATCAAGGGTCGACCGCTGCACGACCCATTAATCGTCCACCTGCATGAATTTGAGGAACTCGACAAATGGGCGGAAATGAGCGATGTCGATAAGCCACTGTTGGAGCGATTGACCACAAAATTCTGGCCTGGTCCTCTCACGATCATCCTTCCCAAGAAAACCGGAATCCCTGACCTCGTTACCGCAGGTTTAAAGACGGCGGCTTTTCGCGTCCCCGCTCACCCAGTATTTCGTGAGATTATCCGGCGAGTGGGTTTGCCCCTCGCGGCTCCCAGTGCCAACCCATTTCAATACATCAGTCCGACTCGCCCAGCACATGTCCTGAGCACCTTGTCCGGCAAGATTCCTTACATTGTCGACGGCGGAAGCTGCGATGAAGGCCTCGAATCCACCATCATCGACCTCTCAACATCCCCTCCGATCGTGCGGCGACCTGGCCCGATCGATAGAAAGGCAATCGAGGCAGTTCTTGGACAAGGGATTAAACTAGAGACCGAGCAAGCAGATGGGAGTCCAACCAAAGCAGTCTCAGCCCCAGGAAACTTCACCAAACACTATGCCCCGCGTAAACCCGTTCTACGGCTTAATTCATCGGAAGATAAGAAGGGCTGTGATCACGTTATCGACTTCCTAGAGCTGCCTAGTAACCCAAAGGAACTCAGGCGCCAATTTTATGATCGGCTCATAGCCGCAGATCAATCTGCGTGCGAGCGCATTGCACTCATCAATTGGCCTGAAAATCTCGCTGATGAAGCGCTTTCTGACAGACTGGACCGGGCCTTGGGTTAAACTCGGATCATGCCTTTTCAGTCCGTTGCATTTCCTCTTTCAGTGCTTTCCAGCGAGCTAAACGCTCTGCCAGCCCAGCTTCGCTTCCGGCAGCTCCGGGTAGATAGAACTCCTGCGGATCGTTCATATATTCCTGCCCACTGATGCCTTCTGAATAGTCGTGACTGTAGCGATACCCCTTGCCCTGCCCCATCGCCTTATTCGTCACCGTATGACTATCCTGAAGCCAAAGCGGCACCTGTTGAACTGGCCCTTTTCGCAGTGCCGATTTAGCATGGCTTAGAGCGAGAGTCGTTGAATTACTCTTGGGGCACAGAGCCAGAAAAGTCGTCGTGTGAGCGAGATTGAGCTCACATTCAGGTAGGCCAACAAATTCACAAGCCTGCATACAAGCCACCGCGACGCCCAAGGCACGTGAGTCAGCAAGCCCCACATCCTCACTCGCAAAAATAATCAAACGGCGCGCGATGAAACGTGGATCCTCTCCGCCGACCAACATTTTGGCTAACCAATAGAGTGCCGCATCAGGGTCCCCGCCCCGTATGCTCTTTATGAATGCACTTGCCGTATTGTAGTGTTCATCCTCGTTTGCATCGTAGCGGATTTGCCGCTCCTGAGCAAAGACCCTCACCGCCTCTTGGTCTAATTTACCTCGCAGTGGCAACGCGAGCACCATGGTCTCCAGAGCATTCAGGGCACGCCGCATATCCCCATCAGCCATACGTGCAAGATCCTTCAGAGCTTCCGCATCCCAATGCATACCCCGGCCTGCCAAACCTCGCTGATCGTCCTCCAATGCCCGTACTAAGATGGTCACCAAATTCTCTAGACTCAACGGCTCGAGCCGAAAAAGGTGACTTCGACTCAAAAGAGGCTGATTAATATAGAAGCCCGGATTATGCGTGGTAGCTCCGATGAGTCGAATATTGCCAGCCTCCACATCAGGCAAAAGCAGGTCCTGCTGAGATTTATTAAAACGGTGGATCTCATCGATAAAGAGTATCGTCTGCCCCGGCTCATAGCGCGCTAGCTTCAGGACATCGCGCAGCTCCGCCACGTTGGACATGACTGCGTTGATGCGCACACACTTGGCCTGAGTTTCCAAGGCGATGACCTCTGCCAAGGTCGTCTTTCCACACCCTGGAGGGCCATAGAAAAAGATACTCCCAAACTGGTTGCTACGAATCAGGCGCGGCAACAACGCATCCTCTTTCAGCAGATGCTCTTGACCCACCACGTCATCCAGCTTCATGGGCCGCATCCGTGCCGCCAGGGGTTGATAACCCTCTCGCGAATTGGATGTTCCAGATTGCGCATTCGGCACGCCAAAGAGATCTCCCTGCCCGTCCAGTCCGCTCATTGCTAAATAAAGCCAAAAACGATCTGGAGGATCACATTGGTTAATAATGCTGCCACCACATCGTCAGCCACACATCCAATCCCCCCCGGAAGCGATTGCATCCTTCCGACGATCCATGGCTTGGTGATGTCGAGCAGGCGGAAAAGGGCAAATCCAGGCAGCATAACCACCCACCCACTCTTTTCCATCATCACTGGCGTGAGCCCTATAAAACAGAGCGGCATCGCCACAAACTCATCCAAAATAATTTTTCCCGGATCCTTCAGCCTCAACCGCTCCTCGGCTTCGTCAGTAAAAGCCATCGCGATATAGATTAAGACCAAGTTCAAGAGAATCGCAGTGATCGGATGCTGTCCGTAAAATAGCACTGCAAACAAAGCTAAGCCCGCAAGACTACCCCATGTGCCGGGAGCGCGCATCCGTTCTCCAAGAGGGCCCAATGTACTTGCACCCACCACTACGTGCGTCGGGAGTACTCGCACCCAAAGGAAGGACCTACGCAAACGGAGCCAATTCATTCGGGATCAGGATCATTAAAGACCGAAGCGTATTTGAACATATATATTATTCCCGATGCGGCAGTCAAAACGACGGCTACCCAAAAGAAAGCAAAGCCAGTCCAATAGACGGCTCCAGCCCAATCCACAGGCAGACCAATATCTCTGAAAAGTGCCTCGCTCATCATCAGCAAAACAATCGCGCCCATCTGGCTGGCAGTTTTATACTTACCTACTTTCTCAGAAGCCAAAACGAGGCCGCGCGTCGCCGCCACGAGGCGGAGGCCCGTGATCATAAACTCACGCGTGATGATCAAGATCACACCCACCACACAGTATTTTGGCAATTCAGGAAATGGTGAGACTAACAACCCCACAAACATCCCGATCACAAAAACCTTGTCGATCAGCGCATCCATGAGCTTACCAAAGGTAGACACCTGATCCAGCTTACGAGCCAAGTAGCCATCCAGCCAGTCTGTCAAAGCGCCCAGTCCAAACATCAGCACCGCCAAAGACATAGCCCAACGGCCATCAGAAAACAGCAGTGCCAGAATGACAAAAAGCAAGGGAATGCGAGTAAGGGTGAGTATGTTTGGAATAGTCAGCATAAAACTGAGGATGGGGAAGCTGGATCAAAAGCGCCCAATCGACAAGGGTCATTTTGAGAGGTATTTCATATATGATAGCCACCCAGACATCTACATCAACTCGTTGATTCGCGGCGGTAGCCGTACCGATCTTGTTTCTCCCTCCCGTTCTCTAGCTCTCTATCGTTAACCAATCAGGAACACAGCCATTCTCATTATCCTCACAACAGGGCACCATCCTTGACACGCCACAAGCCGAGTACGATTGTCACTGAAATCGAATTCTCATCCTCTGCCTAACATGAAACGCGCTATCTATCCCGGATCCTTCGATCCGATCACCTACGGCCATCTCGATGTTCTGTCGCGTGCCGTGCGTATGTTTGACGAGGTAGTCATTGCCGTAGCTAACAACCAGGGCAAAACCCAATTGTTTACAGTCGAAGAGCGCCTTCAGTTGATCCAGGAAAACATCGAGGACATTCCCAACACCCGAGTTGAAAGCTTCAGTGGCTTGGTTGTCGACTATGCCCGAAGAGTCGGTGCGGTCGCCCTGGTCCGCGGCATGCGGGCCATCTCTGACTTCGAGTATGAATTCCAGATGGCTCAGATGAATCGGCACCTCGATGCAGACATCGAAACGATCTTTCTCATGCCCAGCCCGGAGTATTTCTTCACCAGTAGCACACTAGTAAAACAAGTGTTTCAGTATACCGATCGCGACACCCACTTCGTACCCCCTTCGGTACATGCAGCGCTCAAAGAGCGTTTGACGTCCCAATAAATCCATGTCCCAAAAATCAGGCTCCTCGAGCACCAAGAGCACGCTCGGTATTCTCTTTCTGACCATCTTTCTCGATTTGGTTGGTTTCTCCATCATCTTTCCACTCTTCCCGGCGATGTTGGAGTATTATCTGGATCTGGAAAGCGGAGAGCCGGGTTTCGTGTCACGCCTACACAGCTTTTTGTTATCCATTTCTGGCGATAACGCAGACCCTTTTCGGGCTACTGTTTTTTTTGGCGGGGCGCTCGGCTCCCTGTATGCCTTCATCCAGTTTTTCGCCTCACCGCTCTGGGGCGCTCTGTCCGACAAAATCGGTCGCCGTCCCGTTTTATTGATAACTGTAGGCGGGCTCTTCTTAAGCTATCTCCTATGGATATTTAGTGCGCGCTTTGAGCTGCTCCTGATCGCCCGCATATTGGGTGGACTGGCCGCCGGAAATATATCTGTCGCGACCGCGGTCGTGGCCGACGTGACAACCGCAGAAAATCGTTCTAAGGGCATGGCGCTTATCGGCGTAGCCTTTGGCTTAGGTTTCATTATTGGGCCTGCCATCGGTGGCTTGAGTAGCCAATGGGTCCTATCAGAAGGCTCCGATGCTTGGTTCGGCCTCCACCCCTTTTCTGTCCCGGCCATCATCAGCGCCGGACTGGCTGCAGTGAATCTGTTATGGATCGCAACAAAACTCCCAGAGACCTTACCTACAGAGGGTGAGCTGAACAAGGAACACGCATCTTCGCCTCCCATTTTTCAGCTCTTCCAAATAAAAACACCCGGCGTCGCATCCCTCATACTCTTTTATTTCTTCTACCTGCTGGCTTTCAGCGGAATGGAATTCACCCTCACCTTTTTTGCAGTCGATTCATTTGCCTACACTCCCATGCAGAATGGTTGGATGTTTGTCTTTATCGGAGTCGTATTGATCCTCTGTCAAGGAGGGCTCGTGAGACGCCTTGCACCAAAACTTGGGGATAAAAAACTTGGCTTTTCCGGCATGATTATCGGTATTGCCGGCTTTGCGCTATTAGCCTTCAGTGGAGGTAGCCAGGGCATATTCTTCTCTGCACTCACGCTCATCACTATCGGGATTAGCTTCGTCAACCCCACCCTATCTGCTCTTGTATCCAATGCCAGCGAAGCCGCCGAACAAGGCCGCGCGCTCGGCATCTTTCGCTCCGCGGGGAGCCTGGCTCGCGCCGTGGGTCCGATCGTAGCAAGCATACTCTATTTTCTCGGCGCTCCACTCTGGGCTTATCTTTTTTGCGCACTCCTCGGGCTCATTGCAGCCGTGGGCATGAAGCGTATCCAAATCGGAGCCGCTTGATCCGGTTTTATGAGCAAAAAAATGGGGCGGACCCCCTCCCAAGGGTCCACCCCGATGTGTCTGCATCACCTGGTAAAGATTAATTGAGATGTAGCTTACAGAAACCGCTGTTCATCATAGCCGTCCAGTATCACTCATTCACTACCCCCGCGTTTCTCGCGACGGTCGCGGGCGCGCTCGCCCATCTTGTGGAACACATCGAAAAATTCGCTTTTGGCGATGAGACCATCCCCGTCTTGATCTACACGATTCATGATGCGGGCTGCGACATCTGCAGGCGAGCGGGGCTGCCGTTCACCACCCCGTTGCTTAGCTCCGTCTGGGTTTTTGGCTGCCATCTTCGCCCGCCTTTCATCACGAGCTGCTTTCATCTCTTCAAACACAGCTGTAAGCTCCAATTCCGATAGATAGCCGTCGCCATCGAGATCTTGTGCATCGACAATACCCTGGAGTTCGGCCTTGCGTTGTTCCTTGCGCTCAGCGCGTTCCTCTTCACTTAACTTTTCGGACTTAGCATAGGAAACGCCGGTCGTTATGATGGCTAAAGCTGCAATGATAACTGTGGTTGTTTTGTTGGTCATGAATGATCCCTTTCTTGTAATTTAGATTCTATGTTAGGTTTTAAACTGTTCCGTTTGGGAACTTACCCATAATGAACCATGGAAAAGTGAACGTCGCCCGTGCTACTCCATGACAGAATTGTCATTTTACAAAGAGTGACATTTGACTCAAACCACCGAATACTACGGACTTACAACAATAAGGCATGAAAATCCTCATTGCAGAAGATGAAATAAAAATCGCGGACTTCGTCGTAAAAGGCCTCAACACCCAGGGATTTAACACCGACCATTTTGAAAATGGCCGTGATGCGCTCCAAGCAGCTCAGCTCAATACCTATGACGCGCTTGTCCTAGACATCATGCTGCCTGGGATGGATGGCCTCGCCGTTCTCAAAGAGCTACGTGCAAAGAAAAACTTCACCCCAGTTATCCTCCTCACTGCCCGATCTGGCCTGGAAGATCGCCTCACTGGACTCAATGCAGGCGCCGACGACTACCTCCCCAAACCCTTTTATGTCGATGAGTTGATCGCTCGCCTTTACGCTGTGACACGCCGCTCCACCGGCGAAACGATGACACGGCGCAGCATCGGCCCCCTCAACCTCGATATCGCACAACGCACCATCCAAGTCGGTGAAGCCATAGCAGAACTCACGACCCGGGAATTCAACCTCCTCTAATACCTGACGCGGCAACCCGGACGCGTATTTACGCGCGTTCAGATATTAGAACACGTCTGGAACTACGACTTCGATCCCAATACCAACATCGTCGACGTCTATATTCGTCGCATTCGCAAAAAACTCGAAGAGCACGACACAAAAGCGCCCGAATGGATCGAATCGGTGCGCGGAGTGGGCTACCGGTTCCGCGCCTTATGAGCCCACTGCGCTCATTTAGATTTCGCCTAGGCCTGTGGGTAGCTGGACTCACGACATGCATCCTCGTCGGCGCCACCTTCTTCCTCCTACGTAATGTCTTTGATGCAAAGCTCAACCAGACGGATCAAGAACTTCGATCGACCGCACTATCTGTCATCCCTCGCCTTGCCGACCTGGGAAGGCCCGCCCCCGACCTACGCCGTCTCCAGCGCAATGTGGATCGTATCAGCGAAAAAAGCCTCTCCTGGGTTGCCTTCAGTCGACCCGATGGCTCCGCACTCTATGCCTCGCCCACCGCACCCCAGACATATCAGCCTGCAGACGCATCAAAAGACGCCGCGCAGGATCGCCCACAAATGCCCCTGAATCCTAGAGAAAGAGCCACAAACATACGGCGCTTTCTTGATTCAGACAGAAACGGCCGTAACGGAGCATTGAGAAATTTCCTCGACCGCATTGATGACGCGATCACCTATCAATTCGCGAGTCACTCAGAGTTAGAATTCCGAACTTTAGAGCTTAATTTCCCAGACGGCTCCCTACTCACTGTGGGTCGAAATATGGATAGATTACGTAGTGAAATGCTCAGTATACGGCGGCAAGCATTACGGCTCTACCCCATCGTATTGTTAGCGGTCGTCGGGATGAGTGTCTGGCTGGCCCACCGTGCATTCTGCCCTTTCCAAAAACTCGCTGGCGATGTAGAAAACGTGCGTAGCGACGATCTCAGCCAGCGCCTGTCTGATACCCGATTACCCACTGAATTCCATTCCTTCATCGCTGCCATCAATCAAATGCTGGGACGCCTGGAACAATCATTCAGCCAAGCAAATCGGTTTACAGCTGACGCCGCTCACGAACTCCGTACGCCGCTCACCATCCTCCAAGGAAATATCGAACAACAACTCCATACGGCAGATGAACAGACGCTCCCCACCTATTCCCGTCTCCTGGATGAAGTAAAAAGTCTCCAGATCCTCGTAGATCGACTCCTCACCCTCTCACGGGGCGATGCTGGGTCCTTGCTGCGCGACAAGGCTTCAGTTTCCATCAACGCCCTGATCCGAGAGATCGTGGAAGACCTCGAAATCCTCTACGAAGACCGTCCATTTCAATTAGAAGCGCCATCGGAACATATAGTCTCAGGAGATCCTCAATTATTGAGACAACTTTTCCTCAACCTCCTCACCAACGCCCTCAAATACGGTGCCACTGGCGGCACCATTCACATCTCGATCAGGTCCAAAAACTCCGAGATACACATTATAGAAATAGCTAACGACGGCCGCAACATTTCCACCGAAGTGAGAGAAAAACTCTTCGACCGCTTCTACCGCGCAGAAGATGCTCGCACCAGCACCGGCTTCGGTCTCGGACTCCCCCTTGCCCAAGAAATCGCACGCGCCCACGGGGGAAGCCTCATCTACGCAGGGCACCAAGCAGGTCGAAACATCTTCCGCATCACTCTCCAAGCCTAAGAAAACCGACGCGCCCCTAACCTGGGAACAGCCGAGCCACAGATCGGCTCAATAGATTAGCGTCCATTCGTGTTCATTGGCGGACCGAAAAATCAAAACTCTAACCGGTTCCCAAACTCAGCACCCGCCGTCTTACTTCGCTGATTTATCGCCCGTGACTGACGCGCCTCGATCTGGGCCAGCTCACGCACGAAACCTTCAACTGATACCGCCTCGGCCCCTGCCGCCTCAACAGCATAGCGAATCATGCGGTCATTCGTTACCACGCGGTAAGACTCAGGGGAATCTGACGCCACAACCCGCTGCTCAATAATCGAGTCAGCCTGCGTGTCCGCTGACCCATAAGTCACCTCAATCCCCTTCACACCTTGACGCTCCTGCCACCGATCACGGTGCGATTTCTCATGCCGGCTATCAAACACAACTTCCACGGATCCACCCCCGAAGTCTTTGAGCACAGACACACGATGAATCAATGCCCGTTGAGCCGACGTCGCTGACGAATCAGCAGATAACAAACCCCTGAGTTCACTCGAAGCATGAAGCACATTATGACCATCTATGATCCAACGCTTCATCACCCCGCACAAAATCGACAAAAATTGTCCTCAACGATCTGATGCAATTCAACCACACCTAGACCCCTAAATTCAGCCAATCCCGCGTAGGCTAAGTCAAGATTCCCGGGATGGTTATGCCCCCCACTGACTACCTGTCGCCCGCTCACCTCCACCTTCGGGCACATCGACGGCGCGTCAGTCTCTACCAGAATGCGTTCGATGGGGATATGCTCAAACACTGCCCGTTTCTTAACTTGCGACTCCCCCAGAAAATAAGTCGAAAACGAAAAGTAGGCTCCCACATCGACCAAGGTTCGAATCAACTCCCGAGGCCCTGAGTATGCGTGAATGAGGAAAGTCTTTGGAAGATCTGCCGATGCGAGCACCTTCCGCAGTTGGCCCCATGCCTTCAGGCAGTGAATCGTCGCTGGTCTTTTCAGTTCAGCAGCCAACGCCAACTGCGCTATAAACCACTGGATCTGTAGATCGATATCGTAACCCTCGATCCATCGATCCAGCCCGATCTCTCCTACCTGAGCACTGGGATGGCGCTTCAGCGTTTCCCTAAGCAGTTCCATCGTCCCCTCAATCTCCGCAGCATCCTTTACTTGCCATGGATGCACACCAAAAGCAGGTGTCACTCCTTCAAAACGATCCGCGAGCTCAGCTACATCCTCCCAGTCTTCCGGCTGCGTCCCGTTGCACACGCATTGATACTCAGCACTTTGTTCTTCCAAAAACTCGACAGCCGCCTCAAGGACCTCAGGGAAGTGGAAATGGCAGTGCGCGTCGATCATTCCCAACTACAATTTAACTAGCTCGCTTGCTCCTCAAGGCAGGCCTCAGCGAAGTTCTTGATCTTCTCACGTATCAGCCCCAACCCATTCCGACGACTAGGCGAAAGATGCTGAGTGATCCCCAAATCCGCCATAAAATCAGGCTCCACTTCAATCACATCCCGCGGAGCCTCATGTGAGTAGAACTGGCACAACACCGCAGCGATCCCCTTCACAATTTGCGCATCTGCATCACAATGGTAGATACATTGCCCCTCCTTAAATTCAGGAACCAGAAACAGCTGCGACGAACACCCCTCGACCTCAAACATGGGTTGCTTAAATTCCCCATCCACGGATGGATGTTGCTTCCCGATATCGATAATATAGGCGAAGCGCTCGTAGGGATCCTCAATAAATGACAACTGATCAGCCAGCTCCTGCCGTTTTTGGTCCATAGAACTCATGAAAACAGTCTCCGAGGAAGCTCTAAGGAATCAAGACACGAAAACACTTTAAGAAACCCAAACCACCGAGGCCTTCCAGGACAAGCTCTCAGCAACGCTAATATTAAGATGGGTGAGGGCTACAGGCTACAACGGAATAATTGCTGAGGACCCGCCTGCCGTTTATGCCGAATGTAGGTCTGAAAACCAAGGCCGCGTGGACAAATTAGCTTGGTCCGTAATTTGTCCACGCGGACTAAATGGTTTTGTATTTGAATCGTTGGTATAACTTAACGTTCACCGTCCCATCCAGTAAATCGACTTCATAATTATATTCGATGCCCGCACCTCTTTTCAATTGGTTACATCAACGCCACAGTGGCTGTTTGGCTCATATCTCCGCGCTGCCCAGCAACTATGGGATTGGGAATTTGGGACGGGGTGCCCGCGCCTTTGTCGACCTTCTAGCCGATTGCTCGATCTCGCAGTGGCAGATTTGCCCGCTAGGGCCAACCGGATTCGGTGATTCTCCCTACTCTGCTTTCAGCGCATTTGCGGGGAACCCTTACTTCATAGACTGGAGTGAGCTCATTGATAACAACTTACTGAGTAAACATGAGCTTTTGCCACTGACGCTCCTACCTCATGATTATGTATCCTATGGAGATCTTTATCATCAATTCTGGCCCATAGCCTACCGAGTTGCCCAGCGCTGGGTGAAGGATCCTTTCGATTTGGACGAGGATTACACTTACAGTCGCTTCCAAAAAGAAGAGTCGGATTGGCTAGAAGACTTTGCCCTGTTTCGGGGCCTGAAATCGGCTTTTAATGGAATCGATTGGACTCAGTGGCCCAGAAAATACCGGATTTATGCCTCGGCAAAAAAACAGAAGCTGCCCAAAGGTGTCACAGTTGCGGATATAGAAGCCGAGAAATTCCTCCAATATATATTTTTTCATCAATGGCGAAAGCTGAAGGTATATGCCAAAGAGGTGGGCGTGCAGATTGTTGGCGATCTGCCCATCTTTATTTCTAAAGATTCAGCGGAAGCCTGGGCCCGGCCCGATTTATTCATCACTGACGCAAAGACAGGATGCCCGTCCGTCATGGCGGGTGTCCCTCCCGACTATTTCTCTGAACTGGGCCAACTCTGGGGCAACCCTCTCTATGACTGGGCAACGCATGCCTCCGACGGGTATGCATGGTGGTTGAGGCGCTTCGACTCTGCTTTTAATTTTTTCGACATCGTCCGGCTCGACCATTTTCGAGGATTTGAAGCCTATTGGGAGGTCCCGGCGGGTGCAAAAGACGCACGCGCAGGCACCTGGAAACCCGGCCCTGGAATTGAGTTATTCCAAGCCCTAAGAAAGCGGAAGCCCGATGCGCGCATTATCGCAGAAGATCTAGGTACAATAACAGATGAAGTAAATGCTCTGCGCGAGGATTCGGGTATACCAGGCATGGCTATTCTCCAATTCGGCTTCGGAGGCTCCTCCGACAATTGGTATCTTCCTCATAATCACGAGGCCAATCAAGCAGTCTATACCGGCTCGCATGATAATAATACCTCGCTCGGGTGGTACCGCGAAGTTGACGATACCACACGTGATCACCTGCGACGTTATTTCAGAGTAAGCGGAGAAACCCCAGGTTGGGACCTGATCCGGGCCGCTTACGCCTCACCCTGCCGTATCAGCTTTGTTATGCTACAGGACTTTCTTTCGCTCGGAACGGAGGCCCGTTTCAATCTACCCGGCTCCTCGCAAGGTAACTGGAAGTGGCGGGCCACAGCCCGTCAACTCGAGGGTTTCTATCATAACAGCCATCATTACGTCCGTGGGCTCAGCGAACTGTATGGGCGGCACTAGTAGCTGTTTTGTTTGGATAGGTTGAGTAATGAATCTGTTTGGGAACTAAGACACTTAACCCTCGCGACGCAAAAACGCACCCACGCGTTCATGGGGAGGATTGTCGCGAAGGGATTTGGGATTGCCTTTTGCAGTGATGGTACGGTGCTCGACATCGAGATAAACCGCTTCATCTCCTATGGCGAAAATGCTGTCTAATTCGTGAGTCACAATAACCACAGTTGCCCCTAGGTGATCACGAAGTTTCAAGATCAGATCATCTAAGCGATGACTACTGAGCGGATCTAGGCCTGCAGACGGCTCATCGAAAAAAAGCACCGTAGGATCCAAGGCAATGGCACGAGCCATACCTGCTCGTTTACGCATACCGCCACTAATCTCTGACGGATAATAATCCTCGAAGCCATTCAATCCCACGAGGGCAAGCTTAGATACTACTAATTCTCTGATTTCATTGGGTTTGAGCGAGGTATATTGTTCCAACGGCAAAGCCACGTTTTCCGCGAGAGTAAGCGCACTCCAGAGAGCTCCTGATTGAAAGGTCACGCCAAATTTGCGGAGCATAACCTCGCGCGCCTCCATATCGGCAGCAGTAAAACTAGCCCCATCATAAACAACTTCTCCCTCAGCCGGTTCGTGAATACCAATCATATGGCGCAGCAACGTACTTTTTCCGCACCCGCTCAACCCCATAATTATCACAATTTCTCGATTCTGAATTTGAAAATTGAGATCACGCATTACCACAAAAGAGCCATAAGCCATCGTAAGGCCTTTGACTTCGATCCTTGGCACCCTGCCCGACTCATTACTCCTACTTTCCATCGATCAAAAACCAAATGTTGCCGCGAGATAATCAATAAATGCGTTTGCGGCGACGATCAGTGTGATCGCTGTGACGACAGCAGAAGTCGTGGCCTTTCCAACTGCATCAGCACTACTGCCACTCTCCATGCCCCGCATACATCCAGAAGCCGCGACGATCATACCAAATACCGTGCCCTTGATCAGCCCGAGGTTTAGATCGGCGATCGAAACTGCCTCCAAAAATCCCTTCAAAAAGATCTGAGAGTCTAGCGACAGCATTGATTCGGAGACTAACATACCTGCCAGAACGCCGATCAAATCTGCATAAAGCGTGAGCAATGGCATCATCAAAACGAGTGCAAACATCCTGGGAAAAACAATGAACACGATCGGGTTGATTCCCAGAGTCTCAAGAGCTCGGATCTCTTCATTTACTTTCATGCTACCGATTTCAGCGGCAAATGCGGCTCCCGTTCTCCCCGCCATGATGATACCGACCATCAAAGCACCCATCTCACGCAACATCCCATACCCGACCAGATAGCTGACATAGTAGGAGGCACCAAACTCCACGAGCACCACAGCACCCAGAAAGGCGACGATTAGACCGACGAGGAAACTGATTAGCGTGACAATGGGTAAGGCATCTGGACCAACCTGCTGCAGAGTCATCAGGAAATCGCGCCAGCGAAAACGCATTTTACCCCGAGCCAAATCCAAGCCGCCCAAAATTAAGTCACCGATGAATTTGAGCCATTGATCTGCATCGGCGCGCAGCTTCACGGTCGCCAAACCTACCTGTTTCAAAAGGCCAGTTTTAGAGACCTGTCTCTGTGAGCCCTCTTTCTCAGGAACCGCGACCGCCAGCTCGAGAAGGCCACGCATCCCCTCATCTAAGCCAGCGTCTGACCAAGCCAAACCTTGTGCCTGAGAAAATCTTTTCAACTGCATGAGCGCCGGGAGAATCGCCGAATCCCATGCGATTACATCGGACGTGTTTATCTCAATGCGCTCGGGTTTCGCCTCGCTCACATTCGCCCAAGTCTCTTCTAAAGGCTCGCTGAGCGACGTAATGCCAGCCTCCAGTGTCCAGTGCCCAGCCAGAGCAACACGAAATACATTCGCCTCCGTGTGAATCGCATACTCGGACTTTTGCGCTTGTGCTGCCATCAGCAAGAGTTGTTATGCGCGACTCCCTCCCCTTGTCACGAATAGAAATGTCATGACCCCTATACTCTTCGATCTTGATGGCACGCTCATCGATCACTTTACGACGATTCATAAAGCCTACGCTCATACGCAACGTAAGCTGGGTCTACCGGAAGCCGACTACGATAAGGTGAGACGCACCGTCGGAGGAAGTATTCAGCTTACCATGCGGCGGCTTATCGGTGACGACCCCCGCTACGATGAGGCGATTCAAATATTTAAAGAACATTTTGCTGAAATCATGTTTGACGATGTCATCGTCTTGCCGGGAACGCTCGAGCTGTGCCGAGCATTAAAGGAAGCTGGCAATCGCCTCGCAGTCTTCACAAATAAGTATGGGCCCCATGCACGATCAATCTGCGAACATCTCGGCTACAGCCAATATATGGATCTCGTCATTGGCGCTGAAGATACTCCATACCGAAAACCCCACTTAGAATACTCGAAAATAGTGCTCGAGAAACTCGGCGTTAAAGCAGAAGAAACGATCTTGGTAGGTGACTCACCGTTTGATGTGGATGCCGCGCGTGTGGTCCAAATGCAGGCAGCCTATGTTGTATCTACTGGAAGTCATACAGCCCATCAACTTGAAGAAGAGACAGATGCCAACGGGGTATTTCAGAGCATGCAGGACCTTGCGAAGGAAGTATTCAGCATAGAGATCTAAGACAGCTCCCTAGCGGGTCGTATCGTAATTCTCGTGTGAATTCCGATCCACGAGCTTGCGCAATATCCCCTCAAGAGCTCTCAAGCAGAGCCTTGAGTGCTTGGAGGTATTTTTCTCGTGTCTCGCTCAATACCTCCAGTGGAATTTCGGGTGGGGGGGGCAGCTTATCCCAGCCAGTATTTTCGAGAAAATCGCGGATATATTGTTTATCAAAAGCGTGCTGCGGACGGCCTGGCTCGAACTTATCCTCAGGCCAGTATCGAGAAGAATCCGGAGTAAGAATCTCGTCCATCAATTTCACCTTACCGTCGGAAGTAAGCCCAAATTCGAATTTCGTATCCGCCAAAATCAATCCAGCTTGTGCCGCGTATTTAACCCCAAATTCGTATATCCGAAAACTTGCTTCTTCAACTACTTCATAATACTCATCGCCCAACAGCTCTTGAGCAGCCTTACAGGTAATCGGCATGTCATGTCCGTCGGCCTTCGCCTTCGTTGACGGAGTAAAAAGCGGTTCCGGTAACTTGGAGCCTTCAACCAGTCCATCTGGTAAAAGGTGTCCCTGAAGCTGACCCGTTTCTTTATATATCTTTAGACCACTGCCCGCCAGATGACCTCTCACGATCGCCTCGATCGGCAATGGAGTGAGACGATCAACCAGCATCGATCGGCCAACCAACTCTGGAAAGTCAACCAGGAGCTGCTCGACCCGACTTGCATGATCATCGACCAGATGGTGGTCCACAAAGCCCTGAACCCGGTCAAACCAGGCCAAGCTAAGCTGATTGAGGATGATCCCCTTGCCCGGAATACCCTGCTTCATGATAACATCGAATGCAGACAGTCGATCTGTCGCAATGATCAGCAGAGTCCTTTCGTCTACTTCATAAATTTCTCTCACCTTGCCAGAAGCAATGTGCACAAATGGCAAGTCAGGCATCGCCAGCACTGCCTCGCTGGGGAGAGATGCCTCCACGGTCTCGTAGTCATTCAGCATAGATCGCCGTAGCGGATAAAAAGAAAGGCCCCATGTCAAATCTCTCAACAATGGGGCCCGAATTGGGATCAAGTGTAATCTGATTCAGTCGCTCTAGGCAGGCACCTCTTCATCAGTCTGAATGGTGATATACTTCATAAGATTGAAGAAAATAATTCCGACCAACGCGAAAGAAAGCACTTCGTCTGCGAGCAATAGAATACTTATAGGCAGCTGTAAAAGCATCAATCCACCAGTGATAATTTGTGCAAGGGATATGCCTACGACCATAGTACCCATCTGGCTTATTTTATTCTTAGCTGCCTCGGATAGATTACCCGGCAGGCGACGTAATGCCTTGAGCAGGGGTAACGCAAAAAAGACGCCGAGCCCCAACGAAACGGCACCGAACGCCCCAGCTATTGTGGTGTTCAAATCTAAAAAGCCTCCTACTCCCAAAATTACAAAAGCCACAAATATCTTTGCTGCTGAGATCATAAAGAATTTTTGCGCCTTGGGATTTTCAGTGACCAAACTGGGAATCATCATCACCAACACTGGAGCGATCACAGCCCAGCACAAAGGTTTCAACATGAGAGGATATTGAGCAATTTCTTGATTTAGAAACTGGGAAAAAATTGATTTAGAAGCGAATGCACAACCGGCCAGGAGGAACATACCCATGCCGCCGAGAAGCAGCGCTTTTTTGGGGGCACTCGAACTCACTCGGGTGCGGCGCGCTAAAATCGCAATTCCCGCAACTAGAAAGAAAACGAATAACGAAATCATCCCGTAATAGGATGCACTGTCTATAGCGGAGATAGTCACAGTAGATTCTATTGAGCTTCCTGGCACTGAGCTACCAGGAACTACTTCCTCACCTGAAAATGGATCGAGAAAGGCAACGGTTTCCAGCTCCACAACTTCGGAAGCGTCCAAAAGCGTTGGCGTGGACACATTTTTGCTTTCGGCAACTGGAGGTAAGTCATCAATAAAATTAACTCTTTCTGGCATATCGATTGGGGGTTCAGAGATCAGATGAGGGGTATGAGATCACTCTATACGTAAACGATGCACAATCCATAAGCCCCGATCTGACATTTTTTACACGAAAACGCTTATATGGTGAAGAAAATCATTCAAAATTTGTTACTAAATCTAGATTTTGATTCACCGTTACAGAAAGAACCCCATTGTATTATAAAAGGCTCGCATGAATCTCACGGGCATTCTCCCTGAACCTCCCTTATGACACACCCCCCGAACGACCCTCACCGCGTCGGACGCATCCTTGTTGTGGATGACGAATCACTTTACGCGGAAATGCTGTATAGCATTTTGCGCCAGCATCATTACCTCGCTGACATGACGGACGACCCAGTCCGAGCGAAAGAGATGATACTTGAAAATGATTATAGTCTGTTGGTAACGGACTATCAAATGCCAAATATGACCGGAGTACAATTGGTAGATGCCATCAGAGAAGTCGGCTTCACACTACCGGTCATCATCATTTCTGGGATGATGCATACCCCTGAATTGCAGCGCGCGGTCAATATGGGGATCACCACGGTTCTACAAAAACCAACAGGCACTCAAAACTTCCTCTCTCACGTAAATCGATATGTTCCACGCCCGGAACCACGAACGGCTGTTTCCTCAGTCAAGAAGCGTGACCCAAGATCTCCCTTGAACCTTCGCCCTCGGGCTGGGAACCAGACCACTTACCCTCAGATACAAAATCATGTGCCCGGATCTTCTCCTCGGACTAAGAAGACACTCCAACGGCTGTGGGATAGGTCCAAAATCACAAATCAAATTTTTCTCACCTGCCCCAAGGGCGGCGATGCACTTCACTTTTCAAAGGAACTCGCCTGTTGGAAAGGTTACGGTGATGTGTCCCTCAATTTTGTCCACATAGATAAAATCGCAGAGAATAATATTGGGGTTCATTTCGATGAATTGATCGCCAGTAAAAATAGTAGTGAACTGGTAGTCGTTGACTGTCGTGGTGACAATTTAGACGGGCAAGCTGCGGCGTTATCAGAACACATCAAATCGGCACATAAGTATTCGAGTGGCTCCAGAGAACTCAGTTTCGTTTACTGGTTTGAATCAGACCAGTTCGCTGCTCTTGAGGGTCATTTTGACCAAGATCTATACACGTTTTGTAAAACGGACTTAATCCATATTGCACCCCTCAACGAACGCCTTCTTGACCTAGCGAGCTACTGTAGAACCCTCACTCGTGGATTCAGCAAAAAGCTCAAACGCTCAGATCGTAAGACCATGACGCCGGAAGCTATGCACCATTTGCTTCAATATCCATGGCCAGGAAACTACGCGGAGCTTGGTCTCGTGCTATGGAAGGCAGTCGCTATGAAAGAAGACGGCCCCATCACTCTTGAACAGCTCTTAAGTGCTCTGACCGTCTCTGGCGATTTTTTCAAAACGGACCCGATTGAATCCTCACCCTTGGAGGCGTTCCTTTCGCTCAAGCAACAGCTCTTCATTGATCGCACCGGCTCTGGGGATGAGTCTTCCCTGCAACTTGATTCCCTAAATATTGAGAGTCTCGGTGAGCTGATGTATCCGGAAATCATCCAGATCGGCGCCACGGACGTGGCTTAGCTTACTTCAGATAGCACCTATATAGGCTAGCCGGCCATTGTCGGCATGTCAGGCAGGTCGTAGTATGCGATCATGTAAGGACAATCTTCTCGGAACTCAGTCAACGGTCGAGCGTCTTCTTTGTAACCACTTGAACGGATTGCTGCGCCTTCCTTCTCGCTCAAACTATCACCAAGTTCAGTACGTATCTGGTCAGCAAAGGCGCTTAACTCAGATACAGCCTCCGGGTTTTGTCCTAGGAGATTCTCCTGTTCAGCGACGTCATTCTCCAAGTCGTAGAGTGCATGGACCGCGCCTTCATCCTTTTTATGAAAATGCAGTTTCCACTTTCCGACGCGGACCGCCTCCAAATTATCCCCGGAGAAGTATGCGAAGCTCTCATTATGCACCGGTACCGCGTTTTGACTTAGGTTTTTTGAAAAGCTCTTACCATCAATCGGGTAGTGGGTCGTCCCATCCACGCCCGCAAGCTCAGCTAGAGTCGGCAAGAGATCAAAATTTCGTGTTACGCCTGAGTAGGTGGCATCAGCAGGAATACGCTCAGGCCAATGCATGATACAAGGCACGCGTTGCCCTCCTTCCCAAGTCTGGGCTTTGTGTCCTCGCAGTGGGTCGTTACTCCCCCCCTCACCGCGCGCGCGCGATCCATTATCAGAGGTGAACACGATGATGGTATTTTCAAAGAGTCCTAACTGCTTCAACCGATCCACGATGGCGCCTGTACTCCAGTCAATAGCCGCGACTGCACCTCCATAAGCACCGTTTTCAGAGACATCCAAAAACTGCTTTGGTACAAATAACGGCACGTGCACATACATGTGGGCTAGATAGAGGAAAAATGGCTGATCTCTATTGGCGCCTATGAATTGAAGCGCCTCATCCGTGTAGCGTTCGGTAATGCCTCGCTGATCGGGCTGCTCTTGAATGACTGTTTGATCACGCAACAGTGGCAAGGGCGGCCTTTCATTCAACTTTCCCTTATTGTTCACCTGCCTCCCCATATCATTGCTAAATGGGATGCCAAAATAATGATCAAAGCCGTGGACAGTAGGCAAGAACTCAGGCTGATCACCGCAATGCCACTTCTCTATGATCTGGGTAGCATAACCAGCCTTTTTAAAGATCTTTGCTACGGTGGTTTCATCACAGCTAAGGCCGGTATTTTCCCCAGGAAACAGAACCGGCCTGCGACCAAAACCCACTTTCGGAGGATAACAACCCGTCATCAATGCGGCACGAGAAGCCGAGCATACCAGACTCGCAGAGTAAAAATCTGTAAGACGCGTGCCGCCAGCAGCAAGTGCATCAACATGAGGCGAGGCATTGATTGTAGAGCCGTAGCAACCGAGATCGCCATAGCCAAGGTCATCGCAGTTGATGAGAATGATATTGGGAGGATTCTCCATTTTATTTTTCATAGGGTTCAGCTAGCTATGCCTCGAATGCGACGCGCACATCAGACTCTTTTAAATTTTCACAGGCCAGCGTCGCTGCCTCTGCTACTCCTTTCACACAGGTCGCAAGAAATTGCCGATATTTCGGATCTGGCTCTGGATTCAATGATGTGATTCCGAGACTTCCAATCACCCTAGCAGGCACTCCAGCAAACACGGGCGCGGTTACCCTGAAGAAGGCGAATGAAGTCGTTTCTTGTTGTGAGTTATAACCAGCAGCAGCGATCTTCTGCTTTAGAGACTTACTTATTTCCCCGCCAACAGAGTTCAGATCCTCTAGACTCAGATGAGCGAAAATAGACTGAACAAACGTATGCGTGTTTGGATGGATACGATAGCCGATTTTGGCATAGTGGAAATTATCGCTCAATTCATGCTTTATCCGCACTGCCGGCCACTGGCCGTCCCAAATGAAGAAAGCGGCTGAACAGCCACTCCGGACCGCAAGCTCTTTGACCAAAGGAACCAGTAAATCATCCAGGTTTGCTCTCTGACAGACAATGCGACCTAAAGACTTCAGCTGCTCTCCGGCAAAATAGCGACCCCCTTCACCTTTTTCCAGATAACGCGTTTCTAGCAGCGGCTTGAGTAGACGGGTTAGAGTCGTGGGAGCAGCACCATCTGTCATCGCCTGCAGCTCGGAGAAAGTCAGACCTGATCTTTGACGCGCAAAGATCTCAATGAGACGCAATTGCCTCAGTGGAGTTTTCAGATCATTAAATAACACATGCGTAACTAGATTACATTTTTAAAAAAGAGTCAACGTAGGATTCTCTGAACATCGGTGCACAAAAAACCCCGTTGGCTTGAGAGCCAACGGGGTTTCCAAAGACAATAGTTCGAGCAGTTAGGCTACACGCTCCACGATCAACTCGGGAGGTGTTGGACGCTTGGGTGCAAGTCGGTAGGCATTTCTAAGGTATTCGAGTGCCTCTTCTACCTTTGCCTCGTCGTTGTAATGGATCATCATAAGAGGTTCTCCTTGTTTCACCTGAGTGCCTACTTTTTTGATCTCACTTACGCCCACGGCATAGTCCATGCCGCGCTTCTTTTCTGCGAGAATGCGGACCCCCGTAGCAATCATGCTAGCGTCGATAGTATGCACATAGCCACGCTTCGGTGCAGGCAGCTTTCTGACATATTTTGCTTTCGGAAATTTCTCAGGATCGTCCACATAGGTGGGGTCGCCCCCTTGGGCCTCGATCATCTCTTTGAATTTCTGAAGTGCTGAACCATCCTTGAGGCGCTTTTGAACAGTTTGCTTTGCCGATAGCGTGGATCCAGCCACACCTGCAAGCCGCACGATCTCCATACCGAGTTTCAATACAAGCTCTTGGAGGTCTTCAGGACCCTCACCCTTCAAAAGATCGATAGCTTCGCGGACTTCAAGAGCCGTGCCGACCGTATCACCCAGCGGTTGATTCATATCCGTCACCAGCGCGACACAGCGACGATTCATGGAGCGGCCAACACGTGTGATCGAACGGGCGAGCTGCTTAGCTTGCTCAACGTCCTTGATGAACGAGCCATTGCCCCACTTCACATCAACCACAAGACCTTCAGCGCCTTCTGCAAGCTTCCGGCTCAAGACACTGCCTGTGATGAGGGGCAGGCTTGGAATCGTCCCAGTCTGCGTGCGTAGTTTGTAGAGAATAGTGTCTACAGGGGAAATTTCTTTGTGCTGCTCGGTGAAGATGCAGCCCACGGTCTTCAACTGATCGATAAACTCATCGATGTCTGCTTTGGTTTTGATCTTCGGAATACTGGAGAGCTTTGAGATGTTTGAGATTTCCAGCTCTTCATCCACACCGTTCATCGTGGGAGACACAACACCACAGGCAGCCGCCAAAGGAGCCAAAACTAAGGCTGTCTTATCTCCAACACCACCCGTCGAATATTTGTCGATCTTAGGACGGCTGATTTCAGTTAAATCAATCACTTCGCCCGAAAGCATCATTTCCTCTGCAAATGTAGCTGTCTCCTGTGCGGACATACCTTGGAAATAGACCGCCATTGCGAGAGCTGCCATCTGAAACTCTGGCATCTCCTTATCCAAAATGGAATCTACCACGTAGCGAATCTCTTCGTCAGAGAGTTCGCCACCAGACCGTTTTTTCTCTATGAGAGCAGCAAATGACGGCTTTACGAATTTGCGTGCTGATATAATTTTCTTGCGCATGTTTGAGACTGTAAAAGGAAGCAGATTCGAGCTAACGAAACCGCAACAAAAGCGAAGAGAATACAGTTTTTTGTAACATCCGTCGAGATTTTTGTTGTCAATCTGCTCGAAATGGTAACCGCACTACCCTGGCGACAAAATTTGAACTGATCTCACCAGGGACCTTACAATTCATGGAGCCGGTTTACATCCAGATATTTCGAATACATATTGTCGCATGCTTCCGCTCTCGCGCACCTCAGCATTAAAACGACTCGAAGCTTTTATACCTGATGCAGGTGAAGTGTATACAAGCGGACGTAATTTCGATGCATCTCCGGGCGCTTCAGGGGCGCCTTCCGGACTCTCCGCAGCTCTACGGCTCAGGCTTGTTTCTGAGCACGAGGTCGTCAAAGCGTGCTTGGATGCATACAGCCTCCAGCAAGTAGACAAATTTGTCTCTGAAGTCATTTGGCGCACCTATTGGAAAGGCTGGCTCGCGCAACGGCCCTCTGTTTGGGAAGACTATTGTTCAGATCTTTCCGAGGCCGAACGAGAACTGGGCTCTTCCCGCGGACTCCAGACAGCCTATACACAGGCCATCGAAGCGCGTAGCGGAATCGATTGCTTCGATCATTGGGTGACTCAGCTCCTAGAAACAGGATACTTGCACAACCACGCTCGAATGTGGTTTGCAAGCATCTGGATTTTCACCTTGAGGCTTCCTTGGACTCTCGGCGCTGCGTTCTTCCTCAGGCATCTCCTAGATGGCGACACCGCCTCGAACACACTGAGCTGGCGATGGGTAGCTGGTCTCCAGACAAGAGGAAAACACTACTTGGCGCGCCCATCGAATATCAAGCGTTATACGCGTGGGAAATTTAATCCCGTCGGTCTCCTTAACACATCTGCCGAGCCCGTCGACGGCCCACTTCCGCCGGAGCCATCACACCTGGAAGACCAACCCAGTTTAATACGCACAACTCAGAACCCAACAGCC
Organism: Opitutales bacterium; assembly: GCA_013215165.1. Classification (NCBI taxonomy): domain Bacteria; kingdom Pseudomonadati; phylum Verrucomicrobiota; class Opitutia; order Opitutales; species Opitutales bacterium. Next base: position 64,128 of record JABSRG010000005.1, read on the forward strand.
TGGTATCTGGACTGTGATGATCTGTGGGGTGGATTAGAAATACCGATGCGGCCTGATGATATTATTTTGTTGAATGCACGAAAATTGAGCGATTCGCGAATGGACGCGCCCAATGAAAATATTGCACGGCTTCATAACAAAGCGATGACGGAGGCCATCAAGTTTCATCATGTAGACTCTATCGAAATCGACCTGGCGGACTGCCAGTTGGTCTCAGATGAACTTAATAGCCGTAACATTCAATGCGTCCACGGATTCTCGCCACATGTCGGTCTGGATTCGGCCCGAGTCGGACATTGGTCGAAGTCGCTCGCTGAGAAGGGTGTTTCGTTTTTTTGGTTTCGCCGTCGTTGGGATAACCAATTGTTTCCCTATGCCAATAAGGGCTTCTTCGGGTTTAAGAAGAGCGTATGGCCATTTATCGAAGATCTTTCCTTTTTTGAGAGCGAGCTATGCCGATAGCGGTGTTTTCTTCCCAGCACTCATTTCATGTCGTGCGGCAAAGCATATTGCGTCGTCATCGCCAAAAAGGGACGCCCCCTCTATTTTGCCAACAATGTTTCCGATTTCGCGGCAGGACTCACTATACGAAGCTCCTTTTGGTTTACTTCGGCGTTCCTCCCCACTTTCGCCATGATCGTGGGGGCCTATTCTCACCGGTTTTTGTTCAAGTCCCCACCCAGAAACCGAGCTGAAGCTCTATACGTAGTGCGGTAGCATATTACGCCAAAAACGGGCACGGTGCCAGCGCCCAGGCCAAACATCGAGGCGACTGGGGACCCCTTTGCTCTCCAGAACATCGGCGAACTCCCGATTATTCTGTACAAATGGGTCCTCTTCTCCCACCGCCATGATGACTTCCATTTTGCGTAGTTGGTCAAGATATGGTCCAGTGGACACCTGAGGCAGATAGTGGCTTGGGTTATTTAGATAGACGTCATCGTCATAGTAGTCGTCGACCAGGCTGCGAAAATCATCGACTTCCTTGGTCACATCGTAGCGTCCCGATAGTGCGATCACCTTTCCAACAGCAGCTGGATTTCTTAATGCAAAATTCATGGCGTGAAAAGCACCGAAGCTACAACCGACCGTCATCATAAACATTTCGGAATTCTTATACCGAGTGAGCGGCAAGACTTCATCAACCAAATACCTTTCATAGGCCTGATGGCGATCGATACGGCCCTTGGGATGTGCCCAATCGTTGTACCAACTCTCCTCATCAATGCTATCCACACAGAAGAGTTGAAGCCACCCGTTCTCCAAATGGTCTTTAACACAGTCGACAAGATGCCAGTTCTCGAAATCAAAAAAGCGGCCTACCCGCGTGGGAAATACCAGAGCGCGTGCACCTGCATGGCCAAATACCAAAAGCTCCATTTTACGGCCAAGGTGCTCACTGTCCCAAGAATAGTATTCTCGATTCATGCTCCGAACACCTCTGCTTCATGCTCTAGTAGAGCGTCACGCCAGATTGTATAACCGTGGGAGTTCATATGTAGTCCGTCTTCTGTGTAGAGCTTACTGAGCGCACTGACACAGCTACTCATCCGTGAGAATACATCGATAAATGTCGCATGCGGATCAGGCAACAAGCTCTTCTCCACCCATTCATTCAACAACTTCATTTGCTGCACCAAATGCAAACGATTTGGGCTGGGTTTAACCGATATAAAGGTAAACGGGATCTTGGGATGCATGTAACGAATATAGGCATAGAAGGCTTCGAAGAAGAGGTAGACCTCCTCAGGATGACGCCCGTCTCCCAAATCATTATCTCCAGCATAGAATACGAGGGCCTTGGGAGAAATATCTTTAAAGACTCGGTCCACAAACCAGCCGCATCCGGCTAGTGTGGAACCGCCAAAACCCATGTTGACAATATGATATTTCGGAAACGACTGCTGAAGCTCGGGCCAAAGCCGGATCGAGGAGCTGCCGTAGAAGACCACACTCTTTTTGTCTATGACTTGAGGGCGAATGTGGTCTTCTAGGTATTGTATGTCGTCTTCGTACCAAATCATAGCATTGAGGTCTGACTCGTGACCTTCGAGCAGACTGTAGCCCAGACAAGCTGGCCACTTCAAAATTTGCATTAAAGCCCGAATAGAGTCCTCTTCTAAGCAGGGCAGACTAATTGCTCGGAATCCCTAAACAATGATCTACAAGAACGCGCTCGTCCCCCAGGCATGCCTGCCTGAAGAATTTGTCCCAACAGCCTGTTATGATGCAGCAATCAACCCCGCGAGCCTGGCGGATATTCATGTAGAAGGGAAAACGATTTTAAGTGTTGAGCCAGCACAAAACAGGGAGTTAAGCAACTGCGTAGATCTGAAGGGCAACATGGTCTGGCCAGGATTTATTGATGCTCACATGCACCTAGACAAGGCGCATACCTGGAACCGTGCACCCAACCGACGCGGCGAATTCTGGGATGCTATCGAGCTTCTGTCTGATGATAAAAAGCATTGGACCTTCGAGGACGTTTATCGGCGAGCCTCGTTCTCCCTCGAATCTGCATGGCAACATGGCGCCTCCGCTATCCGCACCCATGTCGATACCTCAGCAGACTTCGGCGAGACGAGTCATAAAGCGATGCAGGAGCTCAAACAAGTTTGGTCAGGACGTATCGATCTTCAGACAGTGGTGCTCTGCGATGTGGCAGAATTTGCGGAACCAGGATTTGGAAAACAAATGTGCGATCTCCTCGACAGCACCGATGGTGATTGCCTTGGGGGTATGCCCACTATGAACCCGAACATCGATGCGCAGCTGGATGGCCTCTTTCAAATCGCCGCAGATCGCGGTTTCGATGTAGATTTACATGTAGATGAATCCGGAGATCCTGAAGCACGGTGTCTCGAGCGCATCGCCGAAGCAGTAATACGAAACAAATTCGTGGGTAAGGTTACCTGTGGCCACTGTTGTAGCTTGGCCATTCTCGACCCAGATAGCCAAAAACGAACTCTGGCAAAAGTGGCTGATGCAGGAATATCCGTAATTTCTCTACCCCTCTGCAATTTGTATCTCCAGGACCGAAAGCGCGAATCCTGTAATGAACAAAACGGCCCGCTCACGCCTACTTGGCGGGGGATTACCCTCGTCCACGAACTGAAATCCCATGGATGCACGGTCGCTGCTGCCAGCGATAATGTTCGCGATGCCTTCTATGCATTTGGTGATGCGGACACCTTTGAAGTCTACATGACTCTGCTACGAATCGGGCACCTCGACCTAGCGCTGGGCAACTCTCCAGATTATATCACCAGCCACGCCGCCGAGATCATGGGCCTAGACAATACTGTCGGTAAAATAGCCCCAGGACACCGTGCGAACCTCGTGGTCTTTTCTGATGTTTACCATTTCAGCGAGCTGTTATCTCGCCCCGCTTCCAAGCGCCAACGCATCTTTGGCGATAAGCAATGGGAACGCAATTTGCCCAGCTATAGTGACTTATAATGGTTTGTGACTGATATTATCAGAATCACAAGCTGACCCTTTCTAAACTGCCGGAGCGATCAACTCATGAATCAGCTCAAAAAGCTTCTGTTTCTGAAATGGCTTCGCCAAAAAATCGTTCATTCCAGCTTCGATACACTCTTCACGAACGTCGAGGCTCACACTAGCAGTAATTGCGATGATCGGAGTTTCGCCATTAATTCCCTGGCTAGCGCGGATTAGCCGACATGCCCTGATCCCATCCATCACTGGCATGGAGACATCCATTAAAATAATGTCGTAGGGACGTGTGCTCGTGAGCTTCAGCGCCTCTTGCCCATTCGACGCGGCCTCAACCTTAGCACCCATGCGCTCTAATAAAATCTGAGCGATTCGCACATTATCCGGGGCATCGTCGACTACCAGCATTTTGATCGTCTTTTCAAATGAAAGCTCACCGGGTTCTCTGAAACTAGATTCTGCCTTAGCGCTCCCTTTGACTACCCGCATCGGTACGTTAAATGAAAACCTTGAACCTTTATCAACTTGGCTCTTTACCTCAATCTCTCCTCCGAGGAAATCTACTAGCTTTCTGCAGATCGCCAAACCCAGCCCAGCCCCTTCGAATTGGCGCGTATGAGAATAGTCTGCTTGAGTGAACGGCTCGAATAAGCCGTTTTGCACATCAGGATCGATCCCAATCCCCGTATCTGTGACCGAAAAGTGAAATATTGAGGACGCATGAAGACGGAGAGTCATGCCGACAGAGAGCGTCACGGAGCCACGTTCGGTATATTTACACGCATTAGCCAAAAGGTTATCAAGTATACGCTGGAGCATCGATTGCTCACCATTGACAATCAGATCTGCGGGTATCGCCTCTCCTTCATCTCCATTATCAAAATGAAGCGCGAGCGCATGGGCCACGTGTCGTGCGTCATCAAGGCAATTACGGCAGAGATCCATCAGACAAAACTCTTCAAACCGCGGATCCATATTCCCACGGTCCATTTTCGTGTAGCTAAGGATATCATCAATAAGCTCAAGCTGGCGATTCGCTGAGCGGATAATAGTGTCTAAATAGGTAGATTCGGGTTCTTCAGTGTGCATTTCGCGCATCAGCTCACTCAGGCCCAAGATCGGGTTCAACGGCGTACGCATCTCGTGGCTCATTACTGCCAAGAATTCATCTTTTGCCCGGTTGGCTTGCTCCGCGTGTTCCTTAGCTTCCACCAGCGCCTGCATTGTAGAACTTTTTGCCCGCTCAGCAGCCTTTTGTGCGGACACATCACGCACATGCAACTGAATCAGGAAATCTGCTCCGACTTGGAAGCGCGTCATCGTGACAACAGCGTCGAATGCGTTTCCGACGATAGTCTTCATAACACAGCTCCGCTGACATACTCCCCTATCCAAGCAACTATCTAGCAGAAAGCTCAACAAGCTAGCTGCAGTTGTATGATCGGGTTGAGACTCTTGAAAAAGACTTACAAAATAGAGAGCGTGAAGCGCTTCCTTCTCGTCTATTTCAAAGAGATCTAAGCACGCTGGATTCCCGTCGATAAGCGTATCTGTCTTTGGATCATAAAGAAAAATCGGATCCGTTGAAGACTCAAACAGCAGTCGGTGACGAGATTCACTGCGGGACAGTTTTTCAGTCGCCTCCCGCAGCTCTTTGGTGCGTTCCTCAACCATCTCTTCAAGCTGAGTCTGATAGCTGCGATTTTCTCTGATCAGGCGAGCTTTCTCCAAGGCTTTGTCAATAGCGTGGTCTAAAACAGAAAGATCCTCGATCGGCTTGAGAATGAAGTCCCAAGCTCCTTGTTTCAGAGCATCGATCGCATCATGCACCACGCCTGTCCCTGAAATAACGATCACGGGTATGTCGTCCCTGACTTTCTTAATTTCGGATAGCACCTCGATCCCATCCATCTCTGGCATCCAAAGATCCAATAGAACAACGTCGGGAATAAATTCAGATAAAAGCCCGATTCCGCGCAATCCATTCTCAGCCTGATAGACTTCGAAATCCCGGTCTTCTAGGTGATCGGCATAGCTATCGCGGATCGCGGACTCATCGTCGATAATCAATACCGACTTCATGGAGATCTGAGGCATCGGAGTATAGGGGACAGAATCAGTTGCAATTCCGATCTATTAGATCGGCGATGATGCCAACTAGTTTATCCATATCCTGCACCGGCTTACGAATGGGTTCAGTCAATATATGCCTCAGATTCCTGAACTCCGCCGGAAGAGCATATTCAGGAGACCCAGTATATATAGCGTATACAGGTCCCGAAAACTTTTCTGAAGCCATGGAAACGAAGGTATCGCCGTCCATGCCTCCCATACGCACATCCACCAAACATGCATCTGGATGCACTGTTTCCATCAGCATCAAAGCGGCTTCTCCACTCTCGGCAGTGCAGACGACCCAGCCACGATCTTCGAAATGATCTCCAAGGCTTTCACGAATAAACTCTTCATCATCGATAATCAGAATCTTCCTCAATTCAGACATAGCTAGAATCACTCATAGGGAGTGAGATTAAAAACCTGGTGCCCTTTCCCGGAGCAGACTCTACCTCAAGTTTTCCATCATGACCTTCCGCAATGATGAAATATGACACACTCAATCCCAGGCCAGTGCCTACACCGACGGGCTTGGTAGTGAAGAAGGGCTCAAATACTCGCTTACGCGTTTCGTCACTCATCCCGGGTCCATTATCGGAGATTGATATCTGAGCCATGCCATCAACAGAGTTTGCTGAAATCCCCAAAATGAACCGAGGTTGCTCGACTCCTGCATCCTGCATAGCTTCGGCCCCGTTCCTGAGGATATTGAGAAAGACCTGTTGTATTTTCGCTGGTTCACAGGTGATGGAGACTACTTCAGCGCCGTAATCACGGATGATTTCAATTCGGCGGAAATCGTGATTCTTTTTCAGATCGTAATCGCTCTGAGCGAGCTCAAGAGCTTTGTCCAATAACTCTTTCGGATCCATAACCACAGAGTGCGCATCTGCCTTTCTCGCAAATGCGAGCATATTATCAACTACTTGAGCTACTCGTTTGCCAGAATCCACTATAGTATCAAGCATCCGGTATGCTCCACGCTTTTCCATGTAACTAGAAACTCCATCGAGGTCTATACCCACCTCAGCTGCAGCTCTCCGATTTGCTAAAGGAGCATCGATAGTCCCTAAACGGTTACGTAGGACACTCGCAGTCTGCATCATCCCAGCCAGAGGATTATTAATCTCATGCGCCATACCGGCAGCAAGGCCCCCAACCGAAAGCATCTTTTCACTTTGAATCATAATTTCTTCCATACGGACTTTGTCAGAAACATCATCGATCCTGATCATGGCCCCGTCGGAGATTCCTGAAAGCAGAGGAAATACGGTGGCATCAGTATAAATACTCGTGACTCCATCTTGTGAGTAACGCCTCGGGACGAATTGTGTCTGGCGAGTTTCTATCGCTTTTTGGATAAGCATTTCTTCCTCAAAAGAGAGATCTAATACATCTGCAACCCGTTGCCCTTCAGCATCTTCAAAACTCATTCCAGTCTCCTCAATCGCCTTGGCGTTCCATTGAGTGACTCGCAAATCACCGTCCACACCAACCTAAAGCGACGGCATGGAGTCGATAACGTTTGAGAGGTATGATTTTGTCTGCTCGAGAGAGTTTGAAGTCTCTCGACGTTCCTGGGCTAGGATGGCCTGCGCGGCAATTGACGCGATGACACGAGCGAAGTATTCCTCATCAGAGTGCCATTCACGTCGTCCGCCTTTGTGATCAATAGCGATGATGCCTCGAACCCGACCTTCCACGATAACCGCCATATCGATCAAAGCTCCCACACTTGAGGGAATCAAAAACGGTTCCTTGAGCTCGGCCACCCTTGGGTCGTTATAAATATCTGAGCACACCACGGTTCCCCCGGCACGTATGGGTCCGAAATAGGTCGGAAAGTCACTCGCATCGATCTCAATTCCAGATGAGTGCGCTTGGTGACTGCGCGTATATAAACTCCGAAAAGTAACTTTTGTGCTGTTTGTTTCAAATAGCCACAGCCCACAGCGCTCCACTTCAAGTGTTTCTGCCGCAATTTCAGTCAGTCGATCGAAGACTGAGGCAAGTTCTCCCTCGTGAATAGTTAGATCTAGCGCCAAAGTTGCTAGCGAATGCCGTTCTCGCAGTGTCCGTTCCTCTGATTCTATAGCTTCTTGCCTGGCGATAATTTGGTCGGTGATTATCTCAAAGGTCCCCAAAACTCCAATCACCTCTCCGCCTGGATCAAAGAGGGGACTCTTTGAAGAGCGAAGCCACTGGTTTGAGCCATCCAGCATCTCCAATTCCTCCTCGAATCCGAGCCGTGCTTCTCCCTGTTCAATAATATGGCGACCGGCATCCACAAAAGACTGGCTCTGTTTGAAACCAAGGGACGCGTCCGTCTGACCCACAACTTCGTCAGGTGTTTCACACTCTGCATAGTTTGCAAAGAGATTATTGCAGCCCAAGAAAACCCCATCTCGGTCCTTCCAGAACACTTGAACGGGTATGGTATTCAACACCAGATTAAGCATTTGTCGCGATGCCTCGTTCTGACGCTCGGCCTGCTTTTGCTCTAAAATACTACGAAAAACAAGGACCACTCCACTCATTGAGCCATCAGCATTTTTGTCTATTATTGGAGATGCTACACCCGCGATGTCGAAAACGAAACCACTACGCTCATACAGCAACAAGTCTTTCTCCTCGCTGAAGCTCTCCGCATGCTTGAGAACGCGACTGACCATAGAAATCGGAATACCATCATCCGCAGAGCGAGCGTTAAACACCGCGTCAGCATGCTTTCCGAACGCGCTGGCAATAGACCACCCAGTCAAGTTTTCGGCCACAGGGTTCATGCGAACCACATGGCCTTCACAATCGGTGGCAATCACGCCATCGCCAATTGAAGAAAGGGTGATCCTTAGATTCTCTAAGGCTGTCGCGAAGTTCTTGATTAGCAAGTTTCCGTGTCATCTCCGCCCCGATATTGAGCGAATACAGCTCGAGTATAGAACGAGGCACTTCATCTCTGGCAATGGGGCGATCATACAGGCACACGACAATTCCAATAACACCTCGTTCACGATCGATGATCGGCCAGCCGACATAGGCCTCTATAGCCATGTCGATCAATAGCTGATCATCTGGAAAAAGACTCGTTACTCCATCCTCATAGATACAGATCCGAGATCCAGTAACTTTTTCACACGGTGTACCCTTCAACTTATAGGAAAAATTGGGGACAGTCTTACTCTCATGAGCCACCGCGAGCGTGGTAATACTGCAGGTTTTTCGATACTCACCAATAATGACATAGGTCGCACCAGTTGCCTCTTGGAGTGCCAACACCATACGTTCAAAATATCCGGATTCATCCCCTTCAGAAGCAGCAAAGAGCGATCGACGGAGCTGCTCCTCACTTTTCTTCAGGTCCTTGGTGCGTTGAGCTACTTCACGCTTCAAAAGTCGATTCGAACCGATGATTAAAACTACGATAATCAATACCGGAAGCGACACTTTCCATACCCAAGACAGGTCAATTTCTCGCTCTAGAAAAACAGGAGCCCAACGTTGGTAAATAGCCTCCCGTTCTTCACTCGGTAAGGCTGCGATAGCCTTTTCAAGTATTCCAACCAAGGGCTCCCAGTCTTCGCGAACCCCAAATGATATTTCGCTCTGATATGGCGTGCTGCCACCCACGCGCACATTTCTAAATCGATGCTCTGAGATGATCTGGCCCGTCGTCAGGATGTTTCCGACAAATGCATCCACCTCGCCATTTTCGACAAGCTCGATTGCATCTTGAAGTCGCTTACGCGGAATGAGGATGATCTCAGGGAAGTCCCGCCTCATAGACTCCTCTATTGCAAAGCCTTCTCCAACTGATACCCGTCGACCCCTCAGATCGTCTAGCGATCTCAAGAGACCCGCTCCCTCACCCACGAAAATCATATTAGGCAAACGAATATAGGGCTCAGTAAATCTGAGGAATTCGCGCCGTTGACTCGTTGGTGCTATGCTCGAGAACATATCGATCTCCTTGTCTTTTGCCTTTTGCAAAAGCTGGGACCACACCCCATCGTCTTCGATAACGAAGTCGACGCCCAACAAACCTTCGACCTGGCGTATGTAATTAATGGAGATTCCACTGTATTGGCCCTGCCGATTCTGAAATGCAATCGGAGCAAATGTGCTATCCGAACCCACTCTAATGACCGGGTGTTGGCTCAGCCAAAGACGTTCTAGTTTTGTCAGACGAGCAAGAAAAGCAGAACGATCGATGGCCTGATTGAGTCCAGGCTGCCAACGGGAAAGGATTTGTTCAATACGATCCGAGTCTAAGCGTTCGATGGCGCTATTTATACTTGAAAGCAATTCGGGTCTATCGGGACGAATTCCAAAACCGGCAACAAGTCCTCGATCGATAAAAACATGTGCCAGCTCCGCAAGCGGATTTGCTTGAACGGCTGCTTGGAGATTAAAGTACCCGATGGCGAAGTCGATTTCCCGTTGCTCGAGGCCACGTAATAAAAGCTCCGTGTCTGAGTATGCAACCATCGTGGCCCCCACTGCATCCAATCGCTCCTCAAGAGAACCATTCGGTGACACAAGGCCAACCACTTGGCCACTCGGATCACTAAAGGTTTCGATAGCCACGTCTTCTCCTGCGCGCATGTAGGCATACTCATTGATCTGAAGAACCGGATCAGTCTCGGCAAAATATGTCCCCATGAAGTCTGATCCAGCTAGAATAGGAAAGACGCCATCAACTTCACCGGATATCAACGCGTCACCATAGGCAGCTCCATACTTCGGAATTAGCTCAATCTCGACCTCCAACAGATTTGAAATTTCGTCGATAAAGTCTGGGACCATACCCTTGAGCTCACCACCTTCTAAAAAAGCCACAGGAGCCCCCTCAACTTGCGTCACTAATCGAATCGTAGGGTCCACATTGAGCGAGGCAGCTGGCGCGTTAACTGCAAGAAATCCTGTGCGATGAACCGATCGCACTCCCCAGCGCTCCTCGAGATCTATGAACTCACTCTCAGAGATCATCGCGATCCCTTTATTTAAGATATTCCTCAACTGTCTCCAGGACTGATGTATCAGGTATCCCGAATCATTCCTATATCCCCCAAATTCAGCTACGCCTACAATTTCATCTTCATAGTGTTCCAATTGCGCCCTCAATGTTGAGAAACCAATTATTAAATCCACATCCCCAGCCAACAAAGCATCAATCGCGCCCTGCCAATCAAGATAGCCGCGCCGCGTCGCTGAGCTCTTCGTGCGTAACATATTGTGGATAAAACGTATGCTCTGCTTATAACCCACTCTCAGACCATTGAGATCTTGCGGCCCTACGATATCAAAGGAGGAATTTGAACGTGCATAAACGACTGGGATGTTAGACATGATCGGAAGAGTCACATCCACTTCCTGCATAAAATTAGACTCTATAACCGAACCCGCCAAAAAACCCCCGATCTCGCCGGATTCTAGAGATTCCCACTGAACGCGATCTACGCCTTCCTGATTCGCGCCAACCGATATAGGCAAATCGATGCCAAGATTTTCAACAACGAGCTTATGGATATCCACGCAAAAGCCCTTCAGCTCACCGTCCTCAATATAAGCGAATGGAGGAAGATCCGCAAAAGTCGCAATCGTAGCATCAGGATTTGCTTCGAGCCAGCCTATCTCCTGCTCACTCAAGACTTCTGAACGCCCAAAGAGTGAAACCATCAGCCCCGAGCAACCCAGTAAAAGGAGTGTTTTGGACCACATTGTCATACCCAAGAGCAAAAGGCGGCATAGTCCTCACTTTAGTAAGTGCGCAAACACGAATGCTTCACAGTATATTTGGGTCAAAGCACTTCAAAGTCTAAAGCTTGAACCCTTAAAATTAAAATTCACAGATTCTGTTTCACCCTTGTGAATCGAAACAAATACACAGACACAAAAAAACCCGCACAGCATTAATCTGAACGGGTCTAATGAGAGTCAACGTATGCGAACTCTACATATTCTGGTAGCGTTGGCGGAGCATATTGGTGAAAGCAGCTACCTTCTTCTTGCGGCGTTTTACTTCGCAAGGTTTTTCAAAATAGCGCTTGGCTCTGACATCGCGGATTACCCCCTCGCGGTCTAGACGCTTCTTCAAGCGACGCAGCGCGCGTTCGACAGGTTCCCCTTTGCCGATTTTTACCTCAATAGCCATAGATTAATTTCACCTCCTTTTCTGAAAGGTTAGGGACGTTAGCGCGACGAAGAAGGCTGTCAAAGTCATTCCTCAAAGATGCCGACAATCAGGCCAAGCGTTTTGATCCATTGCTATAGATAACCCATTTTCGAATCACCATGAAACTGGATCATGAGCTGGTAGAGCTCTGCATCACTCTCCGGATTCTCTTTGAGTTTTTCGACTGCCTGTGATCGATTGAGACCTTCGCGGTAGATCGTACGATAGATACTCTTGGCCGCTTCGATCGCGGATGCGTCATAACCCATGCGCTCCAACCTCACCTTATTGATCGTTCGCACACGACCAGGGTTTCCGTCCACCATGAGAAAAGGAGGAACATTTTTGGTAATTTTGCTCATGGCACCCACGATTGAGAATTTCCCTACTCTCACAAAAGGAGACAATCCCGACGCCCATGCGATATAGACGTGATCATCTACGATACAATGGCCACCGATAGCAGCGTTCGAGCTCATTATGAGATGACTCCCGACGGTCGCGTCGTGCGCCACATGGCTATACGCCAGCAAATTGTTATCATCACCGATCTCCGTGCGCGTTCCTTCGATCGTCGACATGTGAACAGTCACCGACTCGCGAAACACATTCCTATCTCCGACCTGAAGCCCGAGATCGCCGCCCTTAAATTTCAGGTCCTGAGTCTTCCCTCCGATGCACGCATACGGAAAGACCTCGTTGTCCCGACCCATGACCGTCATACCCTCAACACTAGCGTGGTGATGCAGAACGGTGCCTTTACCCAGTGAAACCCCAGCCCCGACATAGGCAAATGGACCAATAGAAACACCTTCGTCGAGCTGGGCACCCTTTTCGACACACGCCTGCGGATGAATTTCAGTAGCCATCAAAACTAAGAATCAAGAATCCTCGTCGGTCGGAATGACCAGTGTAAACATCAGCTCGGCAGAAGATACTACCTTATCTCCAACCCGGCACTGCGCAGAACAAACGCCGATCCGGTTATGACGTATCTTATTCAATGATACCTCAATACAAAGCTGATCGCCCGGCTCTACCGTGTTCCTGAATTTCACCTTATCAGCACTCATAAAGAAAGCCAGGGTGCTCGTGCTTCCAGTTTTACGCATTAAGAGCACGCCACCTGCCTGAGCCATCGCCTCCAGTTGAAGAACACCGGGCATAACAGGGCGACCGGGAAAATGCCCCTGAAAAAAAGGTTCGTTGATCGTGACGTTTTTAATCGCCCAGAGCTTATCGCAATCCTCGCTCACCTCGACGATACGATCTAACATGATGAAAGGATAACGGTGTGGTAGCACTTCGATCAGCTTCCGCACATCCATGTCCACCTGGGTCAGGTCTGGCACTTCAGGAGCATCTGTCGGTAAAGGCGGTGGCACTTCCTTTTTTACTAACTTCTGAGTCGACTGCTTCATACGGATCGCTTTCGTCAACTCAGCATTTAAGCGATGCCCAGGCAATGCGGCCACAATGTGCGCTTTCAGTGGCTTTCCCAAGAGCGTCAAGTCGCCAATGATATCGAGCATCTTGTGACGCACCATTTCGTCCACATACCGCAGAGGTTCCTTAGAGAGAATTTTATCCCCCTTGAGCACGATGGCCGAGTCTAGAGAACCTCCGCGCACTTTACCTTGGCGCAATAGTTCTTCGATGTCCTCATAGACCACAAACGTTCGGCTTTTCGAAATGTCCTCAGCATAGGTTTCAGGGTCGATCTCCAGCGACAGGTGTTGACTATGAAGCCCCCGATCATCTGCGGAAGTGCAGGTAATCTTGAAGCCGTCGTATGGCAAAGCGATCATCGACGACTTACCTGACGATACAGCTACCGAATCGGCCAGCTCGATGAATTCGCGCTCCCGATCCTGCTCAATCAGCCCTGCCTCTTGGATGAGTTCCACAAAGGGCCGCGCCGACCCGTCACAAATCGGTGGCTCAGATGCATCTAATTCGACGATGGCGTTATCCACTCCACAACCGCGCAGAGCGGACAAAATGTGTTCGATGGTATGAAACACTGCATCCCCGTCTTCAATCGTAGTCTGGCGCAGAAGATCCGTCACAAAGCTGACGTCAGCTTTCACTGATGGTTTTCCTTCTAGATCTGAACGACAGAAAAGGAAGCCTGTGCCAGCGTCGGCAGGTTTAATCGTCATATTCACCGGATTTCCAGTATGTAGAGACTTACCGGAAATTGATGCCTCAGATGCAAGCGTCTGTTCTTTCATAGGGGAAGCAGGTCTCAGATGAGACCTTCATGGACTGATAAAAGAAGCGACCGCCAACATTCCGAGAAAAAACGAGCACTCATCACGGTTCAACACACCTGAGTCTTGACGCCTCTGGGCCAGACGCAGAAACCATTGCTATGTCTTCGACCAAAAAGGTGATCCGCCGTGTGCGCCCCGTTCTGCTGAGCGAAATGGATTTTGAAATTCGCGAGAGCAGTATTCCGGACATCGGCCTCGGGCTCTTCGCCAAGCGCCTCGTCCGCCCAGGCGACACAATTGGTGCCTACACTGGCATCATAATCGATGACGCTCAGTCAGAGGAAGAGCCTTACGTATCATCGCGCTATCTTGTTTGGGTGTGTAAGGATTGCTGGATCGTCGGCGATAGTGATGAAGGAAATTACACACGCTTTATCAACCACAGCAAGCGGCCCAACGCCGAGCTGGTCACTTCGACCCGCTGGAAATCTGCTCGTATCAAAGCCATCCGTCTCATACGTCCGGGCGGAGAGGTATTCTTTGATTATGGGGATGAATATTGGGAAGCTCTCGAGTCAGAGGTAAAACCCCTCTAATTCGCACGGTTCGTTGGGGTAAGCCCACTATCGTTCGAAAACGGATTTCTCCCGCGCGTCCTTGCTATGATGCGTCGCGAGCAGAATAACCCACCCTGCAATCCGAGAGCTCCCATACTTAGCGTTTTACTCGTCTCAGTCGTCGGGATTTTGCTGGCCGATGCTTTCGATACAGAAAATTGGCACGCAGTTGGGCTGAGTTTGAGCCTAATTGGAGCGGTCATCTCACAAATCTTGGGGATGAAACGAATGGCCTGGGCATGTTTTCTTATACTCCTTGGTTTCTCAGCCATGTGGCGCACCGACTGGGTCCGCGAGCAGCGCGCACTACAAATGCCGTTCACCCCCGTTGAGTTTTCCGCGACCGGAACCGTGATCAAGCGATATGGCGGCATCGGGCCTCTTACTCGTCGGAGCTATTCCGTCAAGATCGAAGATGTACGTTTTAAAACGGACTCAGCCTGGAATCATAAGCGAGTCCATCTGCGCTCAGATTCTGAAGAGATTCTACGGATTGGAGACCGAGTATCTGGCCGATTTTACCTGATGCGCGATACATACGATTTGGAAAAATCTGGGTTCCAAGACTACCTACGAAATCAATATGTAGCCGCTACCGGAGCCATTACAGAGATCTATCGCACCGACGCGTCTGAAGGATTGGACCGACATTTTCGTATATTCAATCAACGCTGGTCCGCGCTCTGGTGGAACCTCAAAAACATACATGCCGATACCCGGGCCATCCTCATAGCGATCTCAACGGGCGATCGGTTCTACATGTCTGGTGATATCGAGGAAGCTTTCATCAGAACTGGAACGCTTCACCTATTTGCAGTCAGCGGTCTGCATGTCTTTGCAGTGCTCGGAGGCATCATGCTACTTTGCCGGATCATCCGCTTACCCCTAAAATATCGAGCCTGGCCCATATGCTTGGGCGTCAGCGCCTATGTAATCTTCGTCGGCTATACGCCATCTGCATTGCGAGCTTTATCCTTGATTTTGTTATATTATTTTTGCCGTGCAGTGCATCGACGCGCACGCGGCTTACCCCTATTAGCCCTCAGCGCTACAATCTTCATATGGATGACCCCTAAGATCATCTACAGCCTTGGGTTTTTACTGAGTTATTCGGTTGTCGGCGCAATCATGCTCTATGCACCCATCCTGCGCGATTCGTTCATGCCCATTGTTCGCCGGAGCGAAACGAACACGCGATCCGCAGATGTGTTGTTCTATCGCTATTCGATAAAAGAACCCGCTATACAATGCGTCCTTGTCAGCATTGCAGCATTCTTTGGCAGTGCTCCCTGGCTGGCAGCATCGCAGGGACTAATAGCACCTTGGTCCATCCCGGCAAATCTCATTATGGTTCTTCTCGGCACTGCCCTTTTATTTTCCACCTTAATCGGCGGATTACTCGCCTATGCCATTCCGGGGCTTACAGAATTCTGGATCTACCCTGCTCACTTCCTCGCTGGATTTACCCGAAACCTTGTTCTTTCTTGGGACACCCTACCAATCTCCATCGTCACAGCTCCGAGAGAATCCTTATCGTGGCCCGCCGCCGTCGTCTGTTTTGGCCTCGGCTACGCCTATTATAGCCGGTCCATTAAAGGAAATTCCTCCATCCGCACCTTCACTATCGCAGTAATTCCCGCTAGCATATTTATGCTAGCATCTGCTTTCTGACGATCACGTTGCTTGAAAAATCCCAAAGATACACTATCCCACCCTAACTATATGAAAAGCGCATACGAACTTGCTATGGAACGCCTCCGGGAGGAAGAACCAGATCGCCAAATCACAGAAGAACAGAAGCAGGCACTCGCTCAAATCGACGAAAAGTACGAGGCAAAATTCGCTGAGAAAAAACTGTTTCTCGAGCCCAAGATCGCCGAAGCACGCGCAGCTGGAAATGCCGACGAAGCCGAGGCCCTAGAAACGCAGCTTCGCAACGAAAAAGCCATGTTTGAGGATGACAAGGAGCGGGAAAAAGCCCGCGTGCGTGAGGAGTAGATCAATGGCTCTCGTTGCGGTCCCTGCGTGATATATCAAGGACGTCACGAATGCGCTGCTCGCGCGCATCATAAATATACTCCAAATGCATACGCTGCTTCGGCGCATGCACACAAGACGGACAAAAAACCGCAATACAGCGCCCCCCCTCATCACGGACACTCGAATAGAGAATCCCATCGACACCTAATTCCCGCTGCGCGCGAGCAAACTCCTGGCTCTCTCGATAGGTCGAAGTGGGCCGCAAAAGAAATGCGAAAGGCGAAGCCTCGATGGAAACGACATCACCCGTTATGGATCCCGAGTATACGCGCATCGTGACACGTTGATTGGGTTGGTTTGTGCAACTCAAGAATCGAGCCCGGTGGTAGGCACTTTCTTCAATAGCCGTTTCGATACTTCCAGCCGCATAATAGGCGCCGTATGTTGCATCCGAAAAACGCGCCTCATCATGTAGATAAATGAACGGTGCCATAACCACACTCATACCCGGGCCCGAACGCCACGCCTCTTTAGGAACACGGCGCAGATTCCCCATCTCCTGTTGTAGCCTCGAATTCGTCATTCCCTCGATTGCGGCAGCCAACGCAAATTCTTCCGCACTCTCGTAGATATCTTCAAAAACCTGAATCGGCGGATACTGACTCGGAATGATGCGAAACCACTCACCTTTTGGCACCGGAACACGCTGCGGTTCTGGAAAACTATTCATCCTCAATCAGCCACGCATCGCATCCAAATAGGCTCGCAACTCAGCGAGCCGCACCAAGCTACCCTGCAACACAAACTCCAGAGCAGTCTGCCCCCCAAACGGAAACGCGTCATTAGGCAGATGCATCCAATCATAGGCACGATCTGCATCGGGTATGACCAGAAGTGCGGGGAGAAAAATTTCGAATAATCGCATTTTATGGTGTACAAGCGTTCACAAGTTTGAAATAGGCTTGGGATGGCATCTAAAGAATCAGACCGCAAACAAGAGCGTATTCAGACAATCATAGAGCGCTTGTCCGAAAACGATCTGCTCCTAGAACGGATCGAAGACGTTGTTGAAACCGCTTACAGCGATAAGTCTGCGACCCTCGATGAGATTGAAGCCAAGCTCATTGATTTATTGCGTGAACTCGGCAATGAAAGCCTGACTCAGTGGGCTGCACGTAAAGAGAAAGCTGTTCACAAAGAGCTCAAAGGTGAGTACGGCCCTGTCCAACAGCGCGAAAAAAAACGCTCCATTTTTACACCACCTTCGGACGCGTCAAAATAATCGAGCGGATCTGGCGCACTCCTAGCAAGTCCTATCTGCGTCGTCTCCCAGGGGCTTTGGGTGTCAGTTGCAGAGGGGTGTCAGGCCGCCTGCGTGATGCCTTATATGATTTTGGGTTAGAGGACTCGTTTCGGCGGGCCA